>JBBIRT010000077.1:7429-15766 GCA_037441725.1 Deltaproteobacteria bacterium
TTTTTCCATATGACTGCTGTGGGAGCGGTTGCGGTGACGCTTTTTTTAGGAGGGTGGCAACCCCTTCTCCCTCAGCTCCATTTCATCCCAGGAGTCATCTGGTTCTGTATTAAACTTTTTATCGTAATCTTTTTCTTCATGTGGCAGCAGTGGACCTATCCAAGGTTACGATATGATCAGATTATGAAACTTGGATGGAAGGTTTTATTCCCCTTAGCACTGGTCAATCTAATCGTGACCAGTTTAGTCGTTTCATTGAAAGGGTAAAGCGAGGGAAAAGATGATCACACCATTGTTAAAAGGGTTGAGGGTCACATTAAAATATTTCTTTTCCAAACCCCTCACGGTTCAATATCCAGAAGAAAAGACTCCTCCAGCCAAACGATGGAGAGGCATACAGTTTTTTGAAAAGGATGAACAGGGAAGGACAAAATGTGTGGCCTGTGGTCTCTGTATGGCCGTCTGTCCCTCCCAATGCATTTATATTGAGACAGCAGAGGATGAAGAGGGAAGACGTTACCCTCTCACCTATGAACTGGATGTGGCAAGGTGTATTTTCTGTGGTTTCTGCGAAGAGGCCTGTCCGGTCAAGGCCATCTTCATGGGAAAGACTTATGAATTGGCTGAGCCAAATCGGAAATCCCTTCTCATGAATACAGAGAGATTATTAGTAGAGAAGACATTTAATCCGTAAAGGAGATTTTAGAAAATCGTCATCTTCTCTTCCCTTAGGAGACATTATTGCAATTAGGGACCTTCGCTTCAAGACACTCAGGGCGAGTGGCCTTATGAATGGTTTCCCATAGGAAAGAAGGGTGAGAGAAGTATCTGGAGCAAGACAATGGCTGAGAATGTTGCAATCGCATTTCAATGGTTGGTATTTTTAGGGGTGGCCTTTACCTCCATCATCGCTTCTATATTGGTCATCACTCGAAAGAATCCTATTCATAGTGCCCTCTTTTTAGTGTTAACCTTTCTCTGTGTGGCCGTGATTTACCTCTTGCTCTATAGTCAGTTCATTGCCATCATCCAGGTGGTGGTATACGCTGGGGCCATTGTCATGTTGATCATCTTTGTCATCATGCTCTTAGATTTAGAGGAGGAGCTTCGATCCGGTTTAAAGCTCTTATATTCAAAGGTCATTGGTGGAGTATTGATGGTTCTGTTTCTATTCGGGATTATCTATTCAGTCGTTGCCAAATCCCCCACAGGTAAGCTTGGTTCCTATACACCAGATAAACTGACTGCCAATGTGAAAGCCGTGGGTGAGGTGCTATTTACTCAATACCTTTTTCCCTTTGAGATTGTCTCTATCCTTCTTGTAGCAGCCATTGTTGGAGCAGTCGTATTGAGCAAAAAAAGAACTTAAAAAGAATTTTTATTGAGGAGTATGTTTATGACAATTCCACCTGTTCCACCTGAATTATATCTGGTCTTAAGTGCGGTCCTTTTTACGGTGGGGGTGATTGGTGCCCTGACCCGACGAAATGCAATTGTCGTCTTCATGTGTATTGAGATGATGCTCAACTCTGTCAATCTTACATTCATCACCCTTTCCCGTTTTCTCCAATCCCTGGATGGGGTTATTTTTGCTTTCTTTGTCATCGCTGTAGCTGCCGCGGAGGCTGCGGTAGGACTGGCCATCTTTGTTATGATCTATCGTTCCAAAGAAACGATCAATGTGGATGAGGTGAACATCCTGAAGTGGTAGGTAGGGTAGGCCCAAGGGGATGGAGGATTCGAGGGCTCCAGTGAGATATTTAGCATAGGCGTAAAAGGAGTTTTACATGCTTGAAAATGTCTGGTTGATTCCTTTATTTCCGGCGATCGGTTTTATCATCAATGGGCTATTCGGGAAGCGTTTGGGCAAGAGGGCGGTCAGTTGGATTGGACCTTCAGTGATCGGCCTTTCGTTTCTCACTTCTATTCTCATCTTCTTTGAGTTACTTGGAAGACCACCCATGGAGCGCCACTTTGAAAAGGTCATTTTTGATTGGGTGGTCTCAGGATCATTCCAGACCGTAATCGGATATCAAATCGATCCCCTCTCCATTTTGATGGCCCTGGTGGTTACAGGAGTCAGTTTCTTCATTCATATCTATTCGGTGGGATACATGCATGATGATCCTGGATTTACCCGTTACTTCACCTACCTTAACCTCTTTGTCTTCATGATGCTCAATCTTATCCTGGCCAATAACTTTTTATTAATGTTTGTGGGTTGGGAAGGAGTTGGGCTCTGTTCTTATCTTCTCATTGGTTTCTGGTATGAGAAGGATTCTGCCTCCAATGCTGGGAAAAAGGCTTTTGTGGTTAACCGAGTGGGAGATTTCGGCTTCATTCTCGGGATGTTTCTCCTATTCACCAGCCTTGGAGAACATGGGATATGGACTCTGGATTTTACGGAGGTCTTTGCCAATGCAAGCAAACTTGATCCCTCTACCGTAACCGCCATCACCATCTTGCTCTTTATTGGTGCCTGTGGGAAGTCGGCACAGATCCCTCTTTATGTATGGCTCCCTGATGCCATGGAAGGTCCAACCCCTGTCAGCTCCCTCATCCATGCGGCGACCATGGTGACCGCAGGGGTTTATATGGTCGCCCGATGCAATATACTCTATAGCATGGCTCCTGTTGCCATGGCGGTGGTGGCCATTGTTGGGGTGGCCACGGCCATTTATACGGCTTCGATTGGATTCTGTCAAAATGATATTAAGAAGGTTTTAGCCTATTCTACGATCAGCCAGTTAGGTTATATGTTCTTAGGGGTTGGCGTGGGGGCTTTTAGCGCTGGGATCTTCCACTTGATGACCCATGCCTTTTTCAAAGGGCTTCTCTTTCTTGGTGCCGGAAGCGTGATGCATGCTTTAAGTGGTGAATTGGATATGAGAAAGATGGGCGCCCTCAGAAATAAGATTCCTTATACATTCTGGACTTTCTTCATTGCAACCTTGGCCATCGCAGGAATCCCAGGCCTCTCCGGATTTTTTAGCAAGGATGAGATTCTCTGGCAGGCCTTTTCAAGTTCCCATGGTCATTTCTTATTGTGGTTGGTCGCTGCAGTGGCGGCTGGAATGACGGCTTTCTATATGTTCAGGGCCTTGTTCATGACCTTCTTTGGTGAATCGAGGATCGATCCCCATGTGGCTCACCATATCCATGAGTCGCCAAAGATCATGACCATTCCTTTGATGGTTCTTGCCGTTCTTTCTGTGATTGGAGGTTATGTAGGGGTTCCCCATGTCTTAGGAGGGGCCAATCACATCCATGAATTTCTTGCACCTGTTTTGGGAGGAGCAGAGGCAACTCAAACACACGCAAGCCTTTCAATTCTCTCAAAGGCCTGGGCCTCAGGGGGAGAGACAGGAGGGCATTCTGCGGCCTTGGAACTTCTCATGATGGTGATCTCTGTAGTGATTGCCCTTATCGGAATTGGGATGGCCTATCTTTTTTATATCAAGAATCCAGCATTGCCAAGACAGTTGGCTGAGAGGTGGAGGGGGCTCTACAGGCTGGTCCTTAACAAATATTATATTGATGAGCTCTATGAAGTCCTCTTTATTAACTCTCTTAAAAATTTGAGTACAGGGCTCTGGAAAGGGTTTGACGAACTCATCATCGATGGGACGGTCAATGGCATTGCTTATCTCATTGGTTGGCTTTCAAGTATCCTGAGAAAGATGCAGACAGGCCTGGTTCAAAATTATGCCTTTTCAATGGTAGTGGGTGGAATCATTCTCGTAGCCTATTATATTGTGCGTGCCCTCTTCTATTAATTCAATAAATATAAAGGAGTCGATTTCATGACCATCTTTGGACTTCCGATTCTATCCTTATTGATCTTCTTCCCGATCCTGGGTGCCATTGTTCTTATCTTTATAAATAAAGAGAATGGGAGGGCCCTCCGATGGGTCACCTTAATCTTTGCTTTGGTTGAATTTATCTTCTCCTTGCCCCTTTTCTTTAATTTCGATTCAACCACTGCTGCCATGCAATTCGTAGAGGATTGGTGGTGGGTGCAGAGCTATGGGATCAGCTACAAATTGGGAATCGACGGAATCAGCCTCCTTTTGGTCTTGTTAACCACTTTTTTAACCGTCCTCTGCATCCTCTGCTCTTGGAAAGCGATTACATTCAGGGTAAAGGAATATATGATCTCCTTTCTCTTTCTCGAGACAGGAATGATTGGCGCCCTGGTAGCCCTTGATCTCATTCTTTTCTATGTTTTCTGGGAAATGATGTTGATCCCCATGTACCTCCTCATCGGTGTCTGGGGAGATCCCAAGAGAAGAATCTATGCAGCGATCAAGTTCTTTCTCTTTACGATGGCTGGAAGCGTTTTAATGTTGGTAGCGATTTTGGCCCTCTATTTCCTCCATCAGAAGGCAACAGGAGTCTCTACCTTCGATGTCCTCGAACTTTATAAGGCAGGTTTGCCTGTTGAGACCCAATACTGGCTTTTTGCAGCCTTTGCCCTTGCCTTTGCCATTAAGGTTCCAATGTTTCCCTTCCACACCTGGTTACCCGATGCCCATACTGAAGCGCCCACGGCTGGCAGTGTTATCCTGGCAGGAGTTTTGCTTAAAATGGGAACCTATGGGTTTATCCGATTTGCCATTCCCTTGTTTCCAAATGCAGCCTTTGATCTCTTGCCCCTGGTCTCTGTCTTGGCCCTCATTGGAATTATCTATGGCGCGTTGGTCTCAATGATGCAACCTGATCTAAAGCGCCTAGTTGCCTTCTCAAGTGTCAGCCATTTGGGATACGTCATGCTCGGGATGTTTGCCTTCAACATGCAAGGGGTTCAGGGTTCGATCTATCAGATGCTCAATCATGGCATCAGCACGGGTTCTCTCTTTTTGATCGTCGGGATGATCTATGAACGACGCCATACACGACAGATCGCTGACTTTGGAGGGCTTTCAAAGGTGATGCCCATCTATGCGACTTTCTTTATGATCGTGACGCTTTCTTCGATCGGCCTTCCTGGAACCAATGGATTTGTGGGAGAGTTTCTAATCCTTCTGGGGACCTTTCAATCTAATGTGGTTTATGGGGTCTTGGCGGCTACAGGAGTGATCCTTGGTGCAGCTTATATGCTTTGGATGTTTCAGCGAGTGATGTTTGGAAAGATTAAGCATCCTGAGAACGAAAAATTGAAAGATCTTAATGCCAGAGAAATTACCATTTTGGTTCCAATGGTCATGATGATCTTTTTAATGGGAATCTATCCTAAACTTTTTTTCAGCAAAATGGATGCCAGTGTAGAAAAGTTTCTCTCAGACTTTAAAGCAAAGGTTGAGATGAAGGCAGAGGTTTCCTCGCCTTGAAGATCGTAGAATTGAAGAAATAGTTAAGAGCTCGGTATTCAGGGTTGGGGACTTAAAAGTACTCCAAGTTCCAAACTCATTACTCCGAACTCCCTGGAGGATTATGAATGAAGCTACCAGAGATTAACCTCTATCTCATTGCACCAGAGATGATCGTCGCTGCATTTGGTTTTATAGTGCTCCTATTGGATGTCTTCCTCAACAAAGGGGAGAAAAAAGAGCACCTTGGGGTTATCAGCCTTATCGGAATCGTCTTGGCTGGCCTCTATACCCTCCCCCAGATGGGATCGGTCAAATCGGGTTTCGAAGGGATGTTCATTTCAGATGGATATGCCCTCTTTTTCAAACTCACTTTCCTAATCATTGCTTTTTTGACAGTACTTATCTCCATCGGCTATACCCAGAGGGAAGGAATTGCATTTGGTGAATATTATGCCCTTGTCCTTTTTGCCACCCTTGGAATGATGCTCATGGCAGCAGGGACCCATTTAATTACCATCTTCCTTGGATTGGAAACCATGTCGATTTCTATCTATGTTTTGGCTGGAATGATGCGGGAGGATAAGAAATCCGTAGAATCGGCATTAAAATATTTTCTCTTAGGGGCGTTTGCAACTGGGTTCCTTCTCTACGGGATTGCCCTGATCTATGGGGCAACAGGATCGCTTTATCTTAAAGAGGTCGCTGAATATATCGCCTCAAAGAATCTCTTAAGAAATCCGATGCTCCTGATGAGCCTTGTCTTTCTTACCATTGGGTTTGGCTTTAAGATTGCTTCGGTCCCTTTTCATATGTGGACTCCAGATGTCTATGAAGGTGCCCCAACGTCTATTACGGCTTTTATGGCCACAGGGGTAAAGGCTGCGGGCTTCTCTGCCTTGGTCAGGGTCTTCTTTTCTGCCCTCCCAGCCTTTAGACCTGACTGGACTTCCATCATGTGGGTGATTGCCCTGGCAACGATGACCCTCGGAAATATTGTTGCCATCTCCCAGACCAATATCAAACGGATGCTTGCCTACTCAAGTATTGCTCATGCAGGGTATATTCTGGTTGCCTTTGTGGCCGGAAATGATTTAGGAGTCTCAGGGATCCTCTTTTATGTGATGGCCTATGCTTTTATGAACATCGGAGCCTTTACCTGTGTAATCCTTCTTGGAAAGAAGGGAGAAGAGAATACCCTGATCAGTGACTATGCTGGAATTGGGTTTAAATATCCCCTTTTGGCAGCCTCCATGACGATCTTTCTTCTCTCCATGGCCGGTATCCCTCCATTAGGGGGATTTATGGCCAAATTCTATATCTTCAGCGCAGCGGTGAAGTCGAAATTTTATTGGTTGACCATCTTCGGAGTTTTGAACAGTGCCGTATCGGTTTATTATTACCTCAGGGTGACCGTGCTTATGTATTTCAGAGAGCCCGAACGGGAGATCACCGGCCTTCAATTCTCTTTTGCCTCTGTGCTGGCATTGATTCTCACTATAATGGGTACCCTCTATATGGGGATTTTCCCTTCCAATGTCCTCTCCTTGGCCCAGCGATCGATTGCTGGTCTGATGTAGCTTCTGCTTCTATAAATTCCCTCTCCCTGCTGCTACACCATCCCAGAACTTACAACTATAATTCACACCATTTATAAGTTTGAGAATAATGGGCCAACCTTCCAACCCGAGAGATCATTATAGCCAATCCCTCCCTTTGGGTTATCGAGCCAGTCATTCGGGATTCTTTCTATTTGAAACTGTCTTCTTACCCGTTACCAGAGGAGGAGCCTTCATTTATCCAGTGGACTTCTTACCCCAAGGACATTCTTTGAGGCAATATGGGTATAAATCATGATGGTCTGAAGATTTCGATGGCCGAGAAGTTCCTGAATGGTTCGGATATCGTAGCCGCTTTCGAGAAAATGGGTCGCAAAACTATGTCTCAAAGTATGCACGGATGCCTGCTTTGTAATTCCTGCTTTCCCAACAGCAACCTTGAATGCCTTCTCACAACTTTACTCCTCGGGTCGATTGAAAGTGATTTCGATGGAAAAAGCCAGAACCATCCCCACTCTTTCTCTGCATTGGGATATTTCTTCTCCAGGGCTCCGGGAAGCCAGACGCCTGCTATTCCATCCTTTCTGTCCTGGTCATAGATCGATCTTATCTCTACGAGGTGCTTAATGAGGTCATCCTTATGAGTTAGGTCTTTTCCGTGCTGAGGGATCTGTGTCTAAGCCTAAGGCTTTCGCGCATCCTCTCTTCAAGAATTTGCCATTTCTCCTTGTGAGAGATAGGTTCTCCCGTATCCGGTGATATGGTCTGGGAAAGAAGGTAGTCGTAGAGTCTCAATGCGGTATCGGCCTGTTTGACCTGCCACTCCTCATGTTGCTTTGCCAAGTGAGATAAGAACAGGTTCTTCTGTTCGATTCCAAGGCGATTGGATAGGGGTTCATTAAGAAAACTATAACAATCTGAGACCCACTTCAGATAGTAGGGAATATATAGGGGTTTTTACCATTCCTTTCTTGGTCAGAAAAGCTTCGTAATTCCTTAGCATAATGATCTCCTAAATTATAATAATTCCGTATAATAAAAAAATTTTAGTTATTATACCGAAAATTTACCCCAAATTAAGGGGTCAAGGCTAAAATAATCTTGACACTACCCACTTATGCACATATAATTCCCTCATCTGTAGAATAAATTTAAAAATTAATGTTCGCTATAATTGAAGAACAAACTGGGATAGGGTGAAACCCCTGCGATACGACGTCCAATTCAAACCCAGAGCGGTGAGGGACATTGAACGCTTACCTTCCCGCACTCAAGCCCAGGTCTTTGCTCGAATTATAGAAATGAGCAACGATTTAAAGGGAGATGTTAAGCGACTCACAAATTTCACTCCCGAGTATCGCTTGCGTGTTGGGGACTATAGAGTGTTGTTTGAGGTTGAGGAGAGCCCGATCAACATATATCGGATTCGCCATCGGCGTGAAGCGTACCGATGAACGGAGGTTAGATCC
>JBBIRT010000078.1:0-15696 GCA_037441725.1 Deltaproteobacteria bacterium
AAGAAAGGCAGTAACCCATTCTAACTCTAATCGACAAGGATTTCCTTATAGAGATTAGAATCCCTTAGGGTTGACTTTCTGGAATGGGGTTTATTAAATTTTATTGAGAAGAAAGAGAGAGAATTGGAAGCGTTTAAAACTCTTAAAAATGATTTGATTGAGAATAGATGGCGGATTCTGACTGGACTGATTGCTCTGCTTATTGTGGATGTCCTCCAACTCTTCATTCCAAGGGTGATCAAATATGCCATTGATGATCTCACAACAGGCAATCTATCTCATTTTCGGCTCTTTCTTTATGGATTAGAAATCCTTCTGCTTGCCTTGGGCATCGGTGGATTGAGATATTTCTGGAGATATTTTCTATTAGGGACAGCGCGCCGGATTGAGAAGGGATTAAGATCACGGCTCTTTAACCATCTTCAAACCCTCTCTATTTCATACTTTTCCAAGACCCAGGTAGGAGATCTGATGGCCCATGCGACCAATGACATTGAGGCCGTCAGGATGGCTCTGTCATTGGGAGTAGTCTTTTTAATGGATACGGTCATCCTTGGGATATTGACGATCTTTTTTATGATTTATATCAATCCTCGTTTAACTTTTTTTGCCATTCTCCCTATGCCCCTCATTACATTGATTACTATCTTTTTTAGTCGAACCATTCACAACCGATTTGAAATTCTTCAGAAGACTTTTGCTATGCTCACAGAAAGAATAAGGGAAACCATTACAGGGATACGGGTCATTAAGGCTTATGTCCTGGAGGAAAGAGAAAAGGAGAAACTCTCTCAGTTGAGTCAGGAGTATATTCGAAAGAATTTGAATCTGACCAAAGTCTGGGGAATGTTTTTCCCCTTAATCCTATTCCTCTCCAATCTCTCCCTGGCCATTGTCCTCTATTTGGGTGGAACATTGACAATCTATCAGTCGATCTCAACAGGTGATTTTGTTGACTTTATGAGCTATCTTGGCCTCCTTTCCTGGCCAATGATGGCCTTGGGTTGGGCGATCAATATGATCCAAAGAGGCGGGGCTTCGGTGACTCGTTTAAATCGGATCTTATTAGAAACCCCAGATCTTGTTGATTCTCCAAAGGTAATTTATTCAGGACCCTTGAAAGGGAGAATTGAAATAAGAGGTCTCACCTTTTCTCCAGTCAAAGGAGGAAAACCCCTCCTTCGAGATATTTATCTCACCATTCGGGAAGGGGAGAGAATCGTGATTGTTGGGAGGGTGGGGTCTGGAAAATCGGTTTTATGCAATCTCATAGCGAGAATATTAGACCCTCCTCAGGATTCTCTTTTTTTTGATGGGATGGAGATTCATCAGATCCCTTTAGAGTTATTGAGGAAATCTATTGGATATGTGCCACAGGATACCTTTCTCTTTTCTGATACCATCAGGGAAAACATCGCTTTTGGAAAGCCAGAGGCCTCAGCTCAACAGATTGAAGAAGCAGCGAAACTTGCACAGATTTATGATGAGGTGATGGGGTTCCCCGATGGATTAAATACAGTGATTGGGGAAAGGGGGATCACCCTATCGGGTGGGCAGAAACAGAGAATCGCGATTGCCCGAGCTCTTCTGATGGATTCCCCTATTTTTATCTTGGATGATGCCCTCTCTTCAGTGGATATCCAGACGGAAGAAAGAATTCTGGAGGGGTTGGAGAAATTCTTCAAGGGGAAAACGAGCATCCTGGTCACACACCGGATCGCTCCACTCAGAAGGGCAGACACGATTATCGTTCTTGATGAGGGGAGGATTGTAGAGATGGGAGACCATAAAACGCTTCTCTCCCAAGGAGGAATTTATACGGAACTTTACTGGCAAAGGCAATGGGAAGAAGAATTGGAAAAGAGCAATCATGGAATCATGGAATGATGGAAGATTGTTTAAAAAAATATGGAGGGATCAATGGATGATGATAGAAAAAATTTGATTCAGAGGCAGCCCTTGAGGGATAGGAACTATGTATCCTGATTTTGGTTATATGGAAGAGGGGAAATTAGGGAAACCCTATGACCTGAAGCTGATGACTAGGTTGGGAGAATTTCTCAGGCCCTATAGGATTCTAATGGCTCTTTCCCTTCTCTTTGTTTTGATCATGGCAGGCTTAGATGTTCTCATCCCCTATCTTACCAAAGAAGCCATTGATCGTTTTATTGTGGTTACATCAAGGGAAGTCATTTTAAATGAAGAGGATTCACCAGAAAAGCAGCGCTTCTGGAGCCAATATGGTCAAAAGCTTATTCCCCAAAAAGAGAAAGGAAGATTTATCCTTCCCTCAGAGGTATTACAATCCATGGATCAGGGAGAGATAACCTCTTTCCAGAAAGTGGGTCTCCTTACAGAGAAACGATATTACCAGTTTGTTCCTCAGAGAGAAGAAGAGAAGATCCTCTTAAGAAAATATCCTTCCTTTTTCGTGGGGAGTGGGTCCAACTGGTTCATCTCATTCGATCATATGAAAGATTTAAAAAGAGAAGAGTTCCTTATCCTGAGAGGGAGAGATGTGAATGGAGTCTTCAACATTACGCTTATTGTAGTCCTTATTTTAATCGTTAACTTTGGATTGAACTTTTCTCAGGTCTACACCATGGAGTTGGCAGGTCAGAAGATGATGCACGATCTTCGGATGAAGGTATTTTCTCATCTGCAGGGGCTTCCAGTATCTTTCTTCGATAAGAACCCAGTGGGAAGACTGGTCACCCGTTTGACCAATGATATTCAGAATGTCCATGAGATGTTTACGTCTATCCTCATCAATCTGATCAAAGATCTTCTTCTTCTGATTGGGATTATCGTTCTTTTGCTTCACCTCCACCAGGAGCTGGCCCTAATATCTTTTTCCGTGATTCCTCTGATCTTTATGACTACCCTCATGTTCAGTCACCGGGCGAGAGATCTCTTTCGGGAGATCCGTTCGAGGGTTGCCCAGATGAATTCTTTTTTCAATGAAAATTTTACAGGCATCAAAGTGGTTCAACTCTTTCGAAGGGAGAGAGAAAATAGCAAGCGGTTTGAGAAGATCAACGAGGGATATTATCGGGCTAACATGAGACAGATCTCCATTTATGCTTTTTTTGTTCCCCTTATTGAAATTCTGAGTTCAGGGGCGATTGGTCTTCTCCTCTGGTATGGTGGGGGTAAGGTGATTCAAGGGATGATTACCCTTGGAGCCTTGGTTGCTTTTATTTCCTATCTCCGAATGTTCTTCCAGCCTATTCGGGACCTCTCTGAAAAGTATAATATCATGCAGTCAGCCATTGCTTCTCTCGAAAGAATTTTTTCATTGCTCGACGAACCACAAGGTGTTTCGAAACCTCTCCAGGGCAGAACAGATGGGATAAAGGGGAACATTGAATTTCGTAATGTTTCATTCTCTTATAATGGTGAAGATAAGGTCCTCAAGAATATTTCTTTTTCGGTCCGAGAAGGAGAGACGGTGGCCATTGTCGGTGCAACCGGGGCAGGAAAAACTTCTTTGCTTCATCTTCTTGAACGATTCTATGAGGCAGAGGAAGGTGAGATTCTAATCGATGGGATTGATATTCGAGAAAGGGAGGTCACCCACCTCCGATCGCAAATCGGGTTGGTAATGCAAGAGACCTTTCTTTTTGCCGGAGAGATTGTGGAGAATATTCAACTGGGAGATCGGAGGATGGATGAAGAAAGGATGAGGGAGGTGACCCAGCTCGTCAATGCAGAAAGATTTATACAACGCTTACCCAAGGGATATCATACAAAGGTGGGAGAGGGAGGAGAGGCCCTATCTGCAGGAGAGAGGCAGTTATTAGCCTTTGCCAGGGCCTTATCCATTGATCCCAAAATTCTCATTCTTGATGAAGCGACCTCCCATGTTGATCCAGAAACAGATCGATTGGTCCAAGAAGGATTGGCCCAACTGCTTAAAGGAAGGACGGCTATCATCATTGCTCATCGACTTTCCACCATCCAACATGCTGATCGGATCATCGTTCTCCATAAGGGGAGGATTCGGGAAATCGGAACCCATGACGAATTGATAAAGAAAAAAGGAATTTATTTTAAGCTTTACCAAATGCAGTTCGGCCTTCGTAACATCGCGGATAGAAATTAGTTCAACTATGGAAATCACGCTTTGGGATTCTCTAAATAACTTTTTTTTAATATTGAATAGAGAGGGGTAAAGGGGATTGGAATGTGATATATATTAACATCTTGGATAGAAATGATTAGTTTGGACATGGTCCGAAAGGAGAGAAGAGATGAGGAATGATTTAAATCCTGACAAATTGGCAATTCGAGAGATAGTTGAAAACTGGGTTTTATGGCGAGATGCTGGCGATTGGGAGCGCTTTGCCACGGTATGGCATTCGGATGGCTGGATGACAGCCACCTGGTTTCAAGGGCCAGCTCAAAAGTTTATCGAAGTCAGCCGCGAAGGATTCAACCGAGGAGTGAATATCCTTCATTTCCTTGGAGGTTGGACCTGTGAGATCGTAGGCCATCGAGCCATTTCTCAAACCAAAATGACTATTCTCCAGCGTGCGCCCTTAGAAGGTATCGTGGTAGATGTTACCTGTATGGGTCGTTTTTATGACTTTTTTGAGAAGCGGGAAGGTCGATGGGGGATTGTTCGACGGCAGCCAATCTATGAGAAAGATCGACTTGATCCTCTTGATCCACAGGCCCATCTCAAGCTCGATGCTGAATTACTCGCAAGATTTCCTGAAGGCTACAGGCATCTTGCCTATCTCCAGTTGAAGAATGGGTTCAAGGTCAAAGCAGATCTTCCAGGCCTTCGAGGTTCTGCAATTGAGAAACTTTATGCTGAGGGGAGAGCCTGGCTCGAAGGATCTGCTCAACCTGGAGAGCCCCTCTGAATTTTTCAGCCTTCAATCCATTGATCACTACTTTCAAAGGGATCATTTCTTGAAAGGCCTTTTTTGCGATATTCCTTTGAAATCATTCCAGAAAGGGTTTCATGGAGCTTTTCGATCTTGTAGGGTTTGGATAGGGAACCCAGAAATCCATATCGCTTGAAGTCTGAAATGATTGGATCATTAGAGTATCCACTGCAGACGATGGCCTTCACATTTGGGTCGATCTCTAACAATTTCTTAATTACCTCTTCGCCCCCCATCCCTCCTTGAATGTTGAGATCCAGGATGACTGCATCGAAGGTTCTCTGAGATCTTTTTGCCACCTGATATCGCTCAATAGCCTCCTCACCATCCTTTGCAATCTCAACCTCATAACCAATATTTTGTAACACCTCTTCTACTAACGCTTGGATCTCTTCCTCATCATCCATCAACAGAATCCTTTTCTTTTCTTTTAAATGTCTTTCAATCATTCTCTTATGGTCCTCTTATGGTCTTTCATTTTATGAACTTCTTTCACTTATGACTCTTAGGGTCCCTTCCTGATCCATCCTTCGATCTCTTTCACTTTCTTTGAATGATGTTTGAAAGAATTTTTCGACCTCCTCTTCTTTTTTCAATGTGGGGAGAAAAATATGGAAAATGGATCCAACCCCAACTTGAGATTCCACTGTAATCCATCCCTGATGATCTTTGATGAGTGAATAACAGAGGGACAATCCGAAACCAGTTCTTTCCTGTTTCTCCTTCTCCTTAGTCGTGAAATAGGGATCGAAGATCTTGGAAAGATTTTCTTCTGAAATACCCATTCCATGATCCCTTATGGATAATTGAATGTAATTTCCTCCTTTCAATGGAAGGCCATCCTTTTCATTTAAGGTAGTGTTATGAGCCTGACATTCAATTACTCCCCCTCCAGGCATGGCCTCACATGCATTGAGGACAATTTGACGAATGACCTGTTTAAGCTGTCTTTCATCTATTTCTACTGGCCAAAGGTCGTTAGCAATATTGAATTGACAGAGGATATTGGAACCATTGAGGGTAAGATTTACCGTTTCTCTTAGAACAGATTCTAAAGAAATTCTTTTTCTCTTAGGATTACCACCTTTTGAAAAAATGATCAGTTGGTCTGTCAATTCACTCACTCTCCAAGTTGTCTTTTCTATGTTTTCTATATACTTATAGATCCTATCCGTAGAGTTTATATTCCTTTTTATAAGAGAAAGATTGCCTAAGATTGAAGTAAGCAGATTATTAAAATCGTGGGCAATCCTACCTGCCATTAGGCCTAAAGACTCAAGCTTATCAGCCTTGACCGATTCAAACTCCCTCCATCGGTGTTGAATTTCTTGTTTTTCCATTTCAGTTAATTTTTGACGGAGTCTAATTAATTCCTCAATCAATTGCTCTTTCGTCTTCCCTTGATCCTCCATGGAATTTTCCTGTTAAGATAATAAATTCCTGTCATTTTGGAGATAAAAAATCTCAATTTATCTCCATTTATTTCAATTTTATCTGATTTTATGGCAAATTCTATTCCGATTCATTCGGGATCTGCCTAATTTTTGTAACAATTTGTTTTTATTGATTAATTTATTTAAAAAAAAAGAGTTTGTGATTTAAGAAAGGCTTAAATCCGTTAAATGGTGTCAAATAAATGAAATTCATGTCAATTATTTGACGATAAATTTTTAGGATCTTATACTTTCCTGCAAGGAAGATTTATCCCTATTTTACAGGAACTATTTAAATCCATTCATCAAAAGACCTATGAAAGGGTTCTCAAAAAGAATTTTTTAACTTGGAAGATGGGATAATACCCACATTCGAAGGGTTTTGGAACCCTACCTCCCCAGTCATTTAAGGACTTTTTCAGAAATCTCATCAAATATCCTTGACATTCTCAATAGGAGTATGGGAAATTTTCTATTGTTGAGTTCATGAGGGAACTCAACGGATTTATAAAAGAGAAGCATGTTAGAGGTTAAAGGGGTCAGTAAAAGTTTCGAAGGGATTCGAGCAGTGGATGGTTGCTCACTGGATGTCCATCGAGGGTCAATTACTGGACTCATCGGTCCAAACGGTGCAGGAAAGACAACTCTTTTTAATCTTATTACTGGTTTTCATAAGCCCGATGATGGTAAGATTCTTTTTAAAGGGGGAAGGATCGATGGTCTCCCACCCCATCAGATTTTTCTTCGTAAAATCTGCCGCACCTTTCAAATCACTCGTGAATTTGCCCAAATGACTTTACTTGAAAATCTTATGGTGATGCCAGAAAATCAATTAGGGGAGAGAATCTGGAATACTTGGTTTCGTCCTCAAGCCGTCCGTAACCAGGAGCGTAGACTGAGGAATAAGGCCCTTGAGATCCTTGAGTTCGTTGAATTGATCCATCTCAAAGATGAATATGCAGCTCACCTCTCTGGAGGGCAGAAAAAATTATTAGAATTGGCCAAGACCCTCATGGCTGATCCAGAATTGATTCTTTTAGATGAACCTGGTGCTGGGGTCAATCGGACCTTAATGAAGAAATTGGTGGAGAACCTCATCTATCTTTCGACAAGAAAGGGGATCACCTTTCTGATCATTGAACATGACCTGGATTTGGTGATGAGCCTTTGTAATCCAATCATTGTCATGAGTGAGGGTAGAAAGTTGGCCGAAGGGACTCCTGATGAGATTAAAAGAGATGATCGTGTCTTAGAGGCTTATCTGGGAGGTCAGTATCGGTGAAGCTATTAGAGGTCCATGAGATTACGGCTGGTTATGGAGAGACTGACATTCTGGAAGCCGTTTCCATAGAACTTAGAGAAAATGAGATTGTAGCCATTATCGGGCCTAACGGTGCAGGGAAATCGACACTTCTTAAAACCATCTTTGGACTTCTGACTCCAAGAGAAGGATCTATTAAATTTCTTAATGAAGAGATTACAGGGCTTAGTCCAAATCAGATCGTAAAAAAAGGGATCAGTTATGTTCCCCAGCTTGAAAATGTCTTTCCATCCTTGACGGTTCACGAGAATTTGGAGATGGGGGCCTTTATCCGGAGGGACAAGTTTCAACAAAAACTTAGTGAGATCTATCACCTATTCCCAATGCTTCGAGAGAGAAGGGGAGACAAGGCGGGCAAACTCTCAGGGGGAATGAGGCAGATGCTGGCCATGGGAAGGGCTTTAATGCTTGACCCAAAGGTTTTGCTTTTAGATGAACCCACGGCCAGTCTTGCCCCTTTATTGGTGGGGATGGTCTTTCAAAAGATTGTGGAGGTCAATCGGGCCGGGGTAGCCATGATCATTGTGGAACAGAATGCAAAAGAGACCCTGAAGATTTCTCACCGGGGTTATGTCATGGCCATGGGACGGAAGGTATTTGAAGATCGAGGGGAAACACTTTTGAACAGTGAGGAGATCGGAAGACTCTATCTTGGAGGATAACTCTTGGCTGAATTGCTCGTTTATGGAATCGTCTTTGGAAGCATCATTGCCTTGGGATCGATTGGTCTCTCCCTGATCTTTGGCATACTCCGATTTGCCAACTTTGCCCATGGCGACATGATGACAGCAGGAGCCTATGTCGCCCTCTTCCTGGTGAGTGGATTTTTCAATTGGTTAGGAATCCCAGATTCAAATTTAGGTCCCCTCTCTTTTGGCTGGAGAATGGTCATTGCTATTCCGATCTCTATGATTGCCATTGGGATGCTGGCTATCTTCTTGGATCATATTTTATATCAGCCCCTAAGAAAGAAGAGAAGCAGTAACGTCCTACTTGCGATGGCAGCCTTAGGCGCCTCCTTCATGATTCAGATGGTTGTTCTCATCTTATGGGGAGCCGACTCATTATTTTATCGACCTGGAGTCCTCAGACCTGCCTTAGAATTACCCTTTGAGATTAAGATCAGACCAGATCAACTCTTCATTATAGTGATCGTCTTTCTTTCGATTATTGTTCTTCATCTTTTCCTCAAATATACTCAAATGGGAAAGGCGATGCGAGCTACGGCTGATCATCCTGAGTTGGCAAGGATTACAGGGATTGATACACGAAGAATCATCCGATGGACTTGGGGAATTGGAGGGGCGATGGCAGCGTTAGGAGGAATTCTCTATGGGATTGACGTCCAGCTTCACCCTGGAATGGGTTGGGGTTTTCTTCTTCCTCTTTTTGCTGCTACCATCTTGGGTGGGATTGGGAATTTGGTCGGTGCTCTGATAGGAGCATTGGTAATGGGTGTGGTTCAACAGATATCCACTGCCTTTCTCCTTCCTACCTATAAACCTGCGGTTGAATTTCTCATCATGATTTTGATCCTCCTCCTAAGACCCCAGGGAATTTTTGGAGGCCGTTCTTGATGGAATTAGGAGGGATCATTGCCTATCTGACCTCTCTGGCAATCCTGGCTGGAATCTATGCGGTATTTACATTGGGTTTAAACATCCAATGGGGTTACACTGGCCTATTTAATATAGGAATTGCAGGTTTCTTCTGTATCGGTGCGTATACCTCGGCTTTGATCACAACCCCCATGCCCTCTGGAGTTTATGCTCAATATGTCCGTCAACTCTTCGGATGGAATTTCCCTTTTGTCTTTGGAATCATAGGATCGGCTTTGGTCTGTGGGTTTATTGCATTTCTTGTTGGGATTCCGACTTTGAAATTACGGGAGGACTATCTCGCCATCACCACCATCGGGATTGCAGAGACCATTCGTTTGATCTTTAATAATGAACCATGGCTTGCCAATGGCCCCCGAGGGCTGATGGGGCTCCCACAACCCTTTCAGGATCTCATCGATCCAAGATATTACCATTACCTCTATTTGATCATTGTCCTTATGATCTTAATGATTATCTATCTGGCCATTGAGCGGGCCATTCGATCCCCATGGGGTCGGGTGTTGAGGGCCATTCGTGAAGATGAAATCTCCACGGAGATGAGTGGTAAAAATGTTTTTTTCTTTAAGATGCAATCCTTGGTGATCGGATCAATGATCATGGGAATCGGAGGGGCTCTTTATGCCCATTATACCAAGGCAATTTCCCCGGATGTCTTTACTCCTCTTTATGGCACTTTTATCATCTGGGTGATGTTGATGGTAGGAGGGAGTGGAAATAATAAAGGAGCTATTCTTGGAGCCTTCGTCACTTGGGGGATTTGGATTGGATCGAAATTTTTAACCGATCTACTTCCCCATACGCTGAAGGCAAGAGCCCCTTATATCCGCTTCCTTCTCATTGGAATCCTCCTTGAAATCATCCTTGTCTATCGGCCTCAAGGTCTATTGGGGGAGGAGAAGAAGGTCTCAAAGATGATCGATGAGGAAGGTCAGAGAGGTCATTGAAAGACCTCTCTGTCTATTCCTTAGGAATTTGATATTCCAACCGGACAGTGACTATGTCTCCTCCCTTATATTGCCAAACTTCAATGGGAGTGATGACATCTCCATTGGCATCGAAATCGACTGAACCAGAAGCTCCTTCATAATTGATATCTTTTTTCTGCTTGAGAAGTTCGAAGGCCTTTTTAAATTCACCTGGTTTAATAATCTCACCTGGAGGGTTGGTCACAAAACGGAGTTCGTCCCTAATATTTTTTGAATTCACAGGTAACCCTTTGGCTTTACATGCATAAGCAGCCAGTCCAATGACAGCAATGGCATCGTATCCATTTGTAATGTAAGGTAAAGGAGGGAGTTTTCCAAATTCTTTGGTGTAATCCCCGATAAAGAGATCATAAGATTCCCCTTTCACAGAGGCAGCCACTGTTCCATATTGACCCTCAACATTGGAGGCGCCAACAGCCTTGATAATATCATAAGATTTTGTACCATCACAGTAGAGAAAGTTTTTAAATTTAAAAAATTCTATAGCCTCTTTGATGTAGACCTTGGCATGTTCAGGATAGCTGAAGGCACATATGATAGAGGGTTTCTTTCCCATTGCCTTTTTCAATTCTGCCGTGTAGGATTCTGCAGCTTTCTCATCATGGGGCACCATGGCCCATACTTTCCCCCCCCGTTTCTCAAAAGATTTTTTAAACTGTTCAGCAAGCCCTTGACCGTAGGGGTTGTTCACGTAAAGAACAGAGGCTGTCTTATGTCCGAGTTCCTTTGCGAGCTTTCCAGCAATGACCCCTTGAAGGGCATCTGAGGGACAGGTTCGGTAGAGGAAGTCTTTCCCTTGATCAGCAGGGAGGAAGGTAACCAGAGGAGAGGTGGAGGCAGGGGAGATCAGAATAATTCCATTTGGGATGGTGACCGATTCAGCCACAGGAATAGTTACTCCACTGGCTAATGAACCGACTATGGCTAAAACCTTGTTTACTTCAACCAATTTTTTTGCAGCGTTGGTTCCAGGAATGGCTGAAGTTTCGCTGTCCTCATGAAAAAGCTTTACCTCTAATCCAGCCTCATTTAATTGTTTGGCTGCTAGTTCACAACCATTCTTGATATTCGGCCCAAATTCCTTGAGAGGACCTGTATAGTCAAGAAGCGTTCCAATCCTGATCTCTTGGGCAAGGATGGGTCCAGAAAGGATAGTGAGAAAAAAATAGATAAAAACAATAGAAATAAATTTCACCATTTTCTTTTCCTCCTTTCATTTCGGGATCTGTCCCTTATCTACGAGTTTTTTCTTGATTCATAATATATTTCTTCGCAGATTCCAATCCTCTCCAAAGATGGGCCTCCTCATGGGGCTCAATGGTGTATAGGGGTTTCAAATCCATCTGCGAAAGAAGTCTAAAGAAAAGGTTAAAATCGAATCCTCCCTCTCCCACAGGGAGATGTTCATCCATCTCTTGATGATTGTCATGAAGATGGACTTCACTTAAATATTCCCCCAAGGTTTCTAACCAAACAGGAAGGGGGGCTTTGCTAAAAACGTGATGATGACCGGTGTCAAAACAGAATCGAAAATGGGGTGAGGGGATTTCCATTAAAAGGGACTGGATGGGGTCTGGGTTTTCCTCAAAGGTATTTTCTATGGCAATGGTCAGATCCCATGCCTCAGCCTCTTCAATAAGGGGTTTCCAGGTTTGAACGCTGCTATTGAGCCATAATTTAATATTTCCATCAAATTTCCATTTCTCATATCCCGGATGGAAAACGATCATCTTAGGCCTGAAAATTTTGGCCAGTTCGATCGTCTTTTCGAAACGATCAATGGTGACTTCCTTGACCTTTCGATCCACGCCTCCTGGGCTTAAATCCATAAAAGGTCCATGAAGGGTGACTTCCAATTGATTCTTTAGGAGGGTTTCAGATAATAATCTCACCTCCTTTTCTTGATAGGTATCCAGATCCTCTGAACTGAAATAGATTTCAGGATAGATTCGGTTCCTAATCGCAAAATTGATTCGTTGAAGGAGCATGCGGTAAGGGACATTTACGTGGATGATGGTCATCGTAAGTCACTCCGTAATCAATCTCTTATACCATGCAACCCTTTAAAACTCAATCCCTTTTAAAAAAGGATCATAAAGCCCCAGGAGGTACGAAAAAATTGGTGAAGGATTGTCTTGAGCCCCATTCCATATATCGATTCCAAATGGAGGGATAAGGGCAAGGAGATGCTTCTCCTCTAAGATATTTGGGATTCTAACAAGGCAAGGGCCTTTATCAGATTTTCTTTGGTCCCAATGAGGTAAATGACATCACCAGGCGTAAAAATAAATTCAACCCCAGGGCTGGGTATAATTTCATTCCCCCTTTTCACAGCAATCACAGTGGCACCGGTCTCCGTACGAATTCTCATTTCTTTAATGGATCGACCAGAAGGATAGGAGTGATCTTGAACCAGATAACTTTCGATATCAATCTCTGTGATCACCTCACATTTTTCTGGTAAGGTTTTGATTGGAAAATCCACCCTTCTTAAGACTTCATAACTTCCCTTTCTGATTTTTTCGATCAGTTCGAAGATAAGATTTCTTGGGACCTGAAATTGATGGAGGACTCGTGCAAAAATTTCGATGGAGGTCTCAAATTCCTCTGGAATCACCTCATTGGCCCCCAGTTGAATCAAATCGTCAATCTCTGTAAGATATCGTGTTCTCACAATGATGTAGAGCTTTGGATTGCTCCTGCGGGCTATCTGCACGATCCTTCTCGTCGAAGCTGGGTCTGAGATGACCACCACCATTAAACGAGCTGTGTTGATCCCCAATTTACGGAGGATTTCAAGGCTGGTTCCGTCTCCATAAAAAATGGGTTCTCCCCTTTTCTTCATCTGAATAACAATGTCGTTATTAAGTTCCAGGATGATATAGGGAATAGAGGCCTCTCTTAGAACCTCTGCTAGATTCCTCCCGTTTAAACCGAACCCAACAATAATGACATGGTCTCCTTTTTTGGGGGAGAAACTCTCCCTCTCAGCCCTCCTCCGCATCCGATCCAATCGTTCAAGCATTCTTTTTGAGCTGATCCAGATGGAAATATTAGGAGATAATTGGACAATAAGGGGAGTTATCAACATCGTCCCGATCGAAGATGAGAGAAAGAGCTGATAGAGACTTTCCGAGATGAGCCCCAAGGATTTGCCGGTTGTGGCCAGGATAAAAGAAAATTCCCCTATCTGGGCAAGTTGTAATCCCGTCTGTAAAGAGATTCGCACAGGGTGACCCAATAGATGGATAGAAAGAAAACCAGTGGATGTTTTAACCAAGAGGATGAAGGCCATGGCCAAGAGGAAGAGAAGGGGGTTTTGGGTGAGGAAACGTATGTCCATTAACATTCCTACAGAGATGAAGAAAAGACCATTGAAACTATCCTTGAAGGGGAGGATATCTGAGATGGCTTGATAAGCATATTCAGATTCAGAGATGACCAGACCAGCGAGAAAAGCTCCCAAGGCTAAAGAAAGCCCAAGTTCTGATGTGAGAAGTGCAGTTCCTAAACAGAGTAGGATAACCGTAATTACGAAGAGTTCCCGACTTCGGGTATGGACAATCTGATGGAGAATATTGGGAACGATCCATCGAGCGCTAAAAATGATGACGAACAGAATGGTAGCAGATTTGACCATCGTCCATCCTATTTCCATGAGGCTTCCCTGATTTCCAGCGAGAAGAGGAACGAGAAGCATCAGGGGGACGACACATAAATCTTGAAAAATTAAGATCCCAATAGAAAGACGCCCATGGGGAGAATCCATCTCAGACCGATCCTGAAGCATCTTCATGACAATAGCTGTACTGCTCAGGGCTACTAAAAACCCTGCAAAGAGGGATTCATTTAAACGGCGAAGAAATGGATAGGTGATCACAGCCGTGGTGAGGAGGGTCAGGGTGACTTGAGAAAAGCCTCCTCCCAAAACAGCAGAACGAATTCTTTTTAAATTTTTTAAAGAAATCTCAAGGCCGATGGTGAAGAGGAGTAAGATCACTCCAATTTCTGCCAGAAGTTCTACCTCTCGGATTTCTCGAATCATTGCAAAACCATGGGGGCCGAGAGTTGCACCCGCAATGAGAAACCCAACGATGGAAGGGATCCTAATCTTTTGGAGAAAAAAGACAATGAATCCAGAAACTCCAAAGATGATGACCAGGGTTTTTAAGAATTCGAGTTCCATGACGGCTTCTTAATGGAACATTATAACCTAACACAATAATTTTTAAACCATTTTTGATAGGGATTGATTTTCCCATCCTGATTTCCGACAGGGCCAGAATAGGGAGCAAAGGATCGAGAGGGGCATTGCATTTAAGAGAAAAAGTGTGGTATAAAATTGAAGGAGGGGCCATGTTTAATATTGGGATTCCAGAATTATTGATCATAGCCGCAATTGCCTTAATCGTTTTTGGTCCAAATAAACTCCCAGAACTGGCCAAGGCTTTTGGAAGGGCGATGAGGGAGTTCAGGAAGGCCACAGAAGAGGTGAAGGAGAGTTTTGAGGCTGAAACAAGAGATTTAGAGGAGATTAGACATACCCTTACCGAGGAAAGCCTCTTGGCGGATTTATCTGAAAAGATTTCTCCCCAAGGATCTACCCTGGAAGAACCTACCCTAACCATAGAACCTTCTTCAACCGAAGAAGCTTCTGCTTTTGAAGAAGCTTCTGTAACTGTCAATGGGCTAAAAGACGAAGAGGATCAAAAAGGAGAATCCAAGGAGAAAGAAGAAGAGATTCCTTCCCATGGATGAAAAGAAACTTCCTTTATCAGCCCACCTCCAGGAGTTGAGGAAGCGACTCATTCTTTCATTTATTGCTATTGGGATCGGTTTCTTCATCTGTTATGCCCTGAAAGAATGGCTCTTCAATATCCTTGCCGCTCCACTTCTCAAGGTGATCCCTGAAGGGGGAACGCTCATCTTCACCAGTGTCGCAGAAGCCTTCTTTACCTATATGAAGGTGGCCTTTATTGCAGGGATCATCCTGACCTCACCCTTTCTCCTCTACCAAATCTGGGCCTTTGTCGCACCTGGCCTCTATCAAAAAGAGAAGCGATATGTAGTGCCATTCTTATTCGGGGGATCCCTATTTTTTATCCTCGGCGTGCTCTTTGGATATTATGTGGCGATTCCTGTTGGTTTTAGATTTCTTTTAGGATATGCAACGGATTTCATCAAACCCATGCCCAGTATGAAGGAGTATCTTTCTTTCAGTATCAAATTTTTATTGATCTTTGGGCTTGTCTTTGAATTTCCAGTGGCTCTGGTCCTTTTAGCAAGAATTGGAGTGGTCAATGCAGAGACATTGGCTAGGCAGAGGAAATATGCCATTCTCCTGATCTTCATTTTTGCCGCGGTGATGACTCCCCCGGATATCATTTCTCAATTACTCATGGCCCTTCCTTTGGTCGGGCTCTATGAATTAAGCATCCT
>JBBIRT010000079.1:0-14804 GCA_037441725.1 Deltaproteobacteria bacterium
ATTTTATAGCGGAAACCTCAGTTTGTCCCATAACTACAGAATTCCTTAGGTAATGAAAGGCAATGATTTGTTGGAGGATATCACTTTTACCCACCTCTTTTTGAAGTGCTCCGCTTTATAAAATTTTCGGAGATATTCCTGCCTGATCCTAATAGGGTTCACCACTTCAGTGCGGCATTACGTTAATTTTATATCGATTGATTTGTATGGCTTGGAGGATTGAATCAGAAGTTTCTTTTTGAAGATTGACACATCTCAATTAAAATCTCTTGGAGGGAATAGTGGTTGGAATGAGCCAGAACAGAATCCTGAGTGATTCTTTCAGGATGCTTTCTCCTTTCAGGAGGAACACCGATCATCTGGTATACTCCCGCCTCATCGAGCCAGTAAAATTCGTAGGCCATCATCCTTCTGACTCCCCATTAAGAAAAGAAGAGAATGATCTGATATAAAACAACAATGCTATTGATTGCAGTAATTATTATGATGGTTGGGATCACCCCTCTGAATTGACTATGAATGCATAGAAGAATTAATGGGATGGAGACGATTAGATACTTCCAAATCCAGAATTTATACCCAAATAGTTGAATGGCAGAGGCTGCTATAGGATTGATTTCATGACCGCCATCATTGAGAATCATCATGGTAAACCAAGCATCGAGAATGGTTAATCCGATGGGTAAGATAAGCAGGGCAAGCAAACCTGGACCGTATTGATCTACATACCCCCCTTTCAATTGGTCCTCTTTTCTTCGGAATACTCTTCTGCGTCCATAGAGCGTATATTTGCTTAATGCTGGAGCAGGATGCATTCTCCTGTCTTTGAGAATTCTTGTATCGTATTCCCTCATCCAATGATTCCTCTAATATAAAGAAAATACTCCATTTCATAAAAAGCAAGTTTGATACCAATTTTTTAAGGTGAGGATAAAACATTGTATTTACAATTATTTTGATTATAAAGAGTGAATTTTAATATGCTTAAAGTGGAGATCTATTTCACAAAATTCCATAATCGATTCTCACTATATACCATTCTGTTCATGAATCTTTATTGCTTTGGATCTGTCATCGTTTTTTAAAAATTAATTTTTGAGTTCATTAGAGAGCTCTGAAAAACTTCCAAGAATGAATGGAGAGGTGTCATTCTAAAACTTTTGAATGCATGCGTTTAATTTATGGGTAACCGTCGCCACTTCTAAATAAAGTGTAATTTCATTATGTTTCGAAATTTGTGCCTTAATATTAATGGTATCTGCTCAAAAGTTTTTCCATCACACCTCTCCATTCTATATGGTTTAAGATACTTTTTCAGAGGTCTCTTAAAGAAAACTTGACTAAAGGGTCTTTTAAGAAGATAATTAATACATTTCATATTGGTGAAAGAATTCATGTTTCTTATCCTCCGTTTGCTCATTCAGATGATAGCCATTCTGATCATCTCTTATCTATTTCCAAAATTGATATGGGTGGATGGTTTTTTAGCTGCCTTGGTGGCTGCTTTTCTCTTGGGTGTCGTCAATGCAGTGATTCGTCCCCTTTTGATCTTCCTAACTTTTCCACTCACTGTTTTAACTTTTGGACTATTCCTTTTGATCCTCAATGGGTTGATGCTTTGGTTGGTCTCTGCCCTGGTTCGAGGATTTCATGTGAGTGGTTTTTGGGGAGCTGTGGTGGGTTCAATTCTCATCAGTTTGGTCAGTTGGATCTTATCCTGGTTCATCCCTCGTTGAATCATCAGTTCCGGTGAGTGATCGATCCTTTGATTAGGCTCCGTCCAAGGTGGGGTGTTCTGCTTTTTGAAAATAGGAGACGGGATCAGTAAAATATTCCTCTGTCTCTTTAAGGGAGAGATAATGTTCGTGTTCCATCCTGGCTAATAGACCAAAGAACTCCTTCTCTTTGGGTTCGGAGACCTCATCCTGCAATTCGGCATAGAATTTTGCCCCCTTGGCCTCAAAATCAAGGGCAATACGGACCGCCTCTAAATCATCAGAATCCCCTTTGGAAGTTTCGTCCACCTTATTGACAAATTCAATCAAAATATCCTTTACAATCGTCTCGTTCACTCGTAGAGGAACAGTCTCAGGCCATTTTTCCTGTTTGATCCATTTCTGATGGAGTTGTTTCAGCCTCTCATAATGTTCAAGCTCATCCTCTGCAATCTGCTGGAACATTCTCTTTCCAAGAGAATTTTTCGTTCGCTTTGCATTTTTAAGATAAAATTCCCTCTCTCTCATTTCGTTATTCAATGCCACTTCCAATGCATTTAGGCGGTCTTTTTCATTCATCACCGATCCTCCCACTTTCAAACTTATGTCTATAAGGGCCCTCTCTCGTATAAAGGGAGAGAAGACTGATCGAGATTTGTTTAAGGAAGAGTGGTTGCGAATTTTTTTACCTGGTTTTCCCATTCCTGAGTGACCAGATCAATTCGAGTCTTTCCTTCTTCTGGACATAAGGTTGCTGTGACATGGCCTCCCCCACCCTCAAAGGTAAGACATTGAGGGGTCTCCTCTTTAATTTCCAAGCCAAGGCCTCCCTTCCCAAAAAAACTTTTTAATCGTTGAATCACTTCACCCTGTGCCAATCTGGTCTTCACCTCTAAATTTAACATCATCCATCTCCTTTCTAATCAATCTTATCTTAGTTCCTTCCCTTTATCAAGGAGTCTTTTCGATGGTTATTCCAATTTTGCTTCCTTTAAGTTGGCAACAATCACGAGGATAGATTTTTCTGGGAAAAGATATTTTTGTGCGACGCGAAGGATCTCTTCTCTTGTGACAGACCGGATCAAGGTGGGGTATCTATTAGGATAATCGAGTCCTAACCCGTAGTATTCCACCTGTGCGAGAAAATTGGCTAATTTTCCCTGGGTGTCGATTCTCATAGGAAAGCTACCGATCAGATACTTCTTCGCTCCCTCCAACTCCTTCTCTGAAATGAATTCTTTTTGAATCCGTTTCATCTCCTGGAAGGAGAGTGTGATCGCCTCACGAGCAGAAGCATTTTTAGTCTGAAGGGAGATTTGAAAAGATCCTGGATATTTCCCAGGATCAAAGTAGCTTGTCACTGAATAGGCAAGTCCTCTTTTATTTCTGATCTCCTCCATCAACCGAGAGGCAAACCCACCCCCTCCGAGGATATAATTCATGACCGAAAGGGCATAATAATCTGGATTGTCTCGGCTCACTCCCCGATGGCCAATGATAATATTGGCCTGGGTGATAGGCCTGTGAATCTTAATCGTTCGTTGTTCTTCTTCAAAATTTATTGAGACGGGTTTTTGGGTGACCTTTCCCATCGGCCAATTTGTAAGGCGAGGGAGAAGCATGGTTTTAATCTCCTCCCCTGAAATATCTCCAACCACTATGAGGATAGAATTATTGGGATGATAATAGGAATGGTAGAATTGGAGAATCTTCTCTCGAGTAAGGTGGGGAAGGGATTCCTTCGTTCCAACCACAGGATGCCTATAGGGGTGGTTTAAGAAGAGAGTCTTTTGAAAAGCCTTCTCTGCCACCTCTTCGGGTTGATCTTCTTCGGATTGAATAGAAGCAAGGGTCCTCTCTATCTCTCTCCGAATCTCCTCTTCAGGGAAGATCGGTTGAGTCAGGACCTCCATAAAAAGATCCATTCCTTTCTCAAGGTCTTTCTTGAGAATCTTCAAGGTAAGCGTAGCATAATCTCTCCCAGATGAAGAAGAGAGGGAGGCTCCCATGAAATCTAATTCCTCATGGATGGCCGTGACCGAACGTTTTAACGTTCCAAGGAGAAGACCTTTTGCCGTGATCTGAGATAACCCTTCTGCCCCCATCGGATCCTTCGTGGCACCTGAACCTATAAGCAACTGGAGAGTAACAAAGGGAAGGGAGTGCTCTGTACTCGTCAACAAAATCAATTGATTAGGGAGCACAGCTCTTTGGACAATCGGCAGGGCCTGCAGCGCCTTATTTGGGAGACCTATATTCCATATAAAAAATATAAGAATGACCAGAGAGACCCATTTTGGCATGAAGGTTTTAGGATCCAAGATAAAAGATTTAAAGAATCGAAGTTTCATCTCAATTTTTCTTTTCTTACTAAAGAAGATCATTCCTCTTCTTAATTTAAAAAGGAAAATGGTTACAAATCTTGAGAGAAACGCCTCATCTCACAATATGCTCTTTGAGACCTTCGGGTGCAACAGTTTTTCCCTCCTTGAGGGGAAGGGGGATGAGAATCCCAACTGTCCGACGATCTGGGATGAGATATTTTTTTGCCACACGCTGGATGTCCTCTGGAGTCACTCTTCGAATCAATGGGAGGTAGTCATCGATCGCCCTCCAACTCATGGCAATTTCATGACGTCCTAACCACATGGCTTGATAGAAGATGGAATCCTGGCTAAAAACAAAGGAGGACTCGATCTGATTTTTAGCCTTTTCTAATTCCTTTTCACCCAAGAGATCATGATGAAGTCGTTGAACTTCTTGGTCAAGGGCTCTCTCCACTTCGACCACTTCTTTCCCTGGGAGTAAGTCGGCTGAGAGGAAGAAAAGTTTTGGATCTCGGGAGAGTAAGGAATGATCTGCATCAATACCGAATGCCAGCCTTTTTTCTCGGACCAGGCTCTGGTAGAGCCTTGAGCTTTTTCCACCTGAGAGAATAGCGGCGATTACTTCCAATACATAACTGTCTTGATCCCGGAGGTTGGGAACGTGGTAAGCCATCACGATAGAAGGAAGTTGAGCCTCCTTCTTCACAAGGATCCTTCGCTCTCCTATTGGAGGGGGGTCTATAGCCCTCTCTGCCTCTGGCATTTCTCCTTTCGGAATTGAACCAAAGGCCTTTTCAATTTTTAGAAGGAGGTCTTTCTTATTAAAATCTCCAACGACAACAAGAAATGCATTATTGGGAACATAGTAGGTTTTATAATAGGTTTTTAAATCCTCAAGGGTGACCCTGGCAAGATCTTCCATCCATCCAATAATGGGCCATCGATAGGGTTGAATCTGAAACGCAGTGGCCATGATTTGTTCGAATAGAACAGCTTGGGGATTATCCTCTGTTCGCATCCTTCTTTCCTCCATCACCACCATTCGCTCGGTCTGAAAATCTTCTTGACGAAGCATAAGATTTTGCATCCGATCTGCCTCCAGATCGATGGCGATCTGGATTCGATCAGCGCTAAGATTTTCAAAGTAAGTGGTATAATCATAGGAGGTAAAGGCATTGTTGTTCCCACCGTTTTCCTGGATGATCCTTGAGAATTCTTCAGGACCAACTTTCTCTGTTCCTTTGAACATCATATGTTCAAGCAGATGGGAGAGGCCTGTCTTTCCATAGGATTCATTTCGTGATCCCACTCGATACCAGATCTGAAAGGTCACCAAAGGAGATTTATGGTTTTCCAGAAGGATCACCTTTAATCCATTTGGCAGGGTGGTTTCAAAAACTTCCTCCCTTAACCCTGCCTCTCCAATGGTAAAGAAGAAGAAAGAAAGGGAAAAGGGAATAAGAAAAATGAGAAAACTCCATTTAGAACTGACTCTTAATTTCATGCTTTACCTTTCTAAAAGGATTCCCTTTTTTATGTAGATCGGTCGAACCATTTCCCGAATGAGGGGAAGTTTCTTGCCGAACATCCACGAACCTAAAATACATAAGAACCCACCGATCATTAAAGTGTAAGGGGCACCGATCCGGGCTGCCAAACTCCCTCCGGCTAAACTACCAAAGGGAGCCATCCCCATCAGGGCCATTGAAAAGAGGCTCATCACCCGTCCCCGTTTATCATCCTCCACCATCGTTTGGAGCAGGGTATTGCTTGAAGCAAAGTGAACCATCATGCCAAATCCTGTAACCAGAGAAAGAAATAGTGATAGCCATAGGATTCGAGATAAGGCTAAGGAGATCAGTCCAATTCCAAAAATAGAGGATGTGATCATGATTACTCTTCCCAACCCCACCACACTCTTCCGAGAGGCGAGGTATATGGCTCCCATGGCTGCTCCCATTCCTGAAGTGGCCATGAGAAAACCATAGGTTTGCGAATTGCCATGAAGGATATCTTTAGCAAAAATAGGCATGAGGGTTGTACAAGCCATTCCTACCAAACTGATCCATGCCAGAAAGAGGAGGATGAAACGGATGGGTGGAAAACCAAAGGCATAGGCAAATCCTTCTCTCAACCCCTTTAAAACTCGGGTCTTTTCAGGATTCTGTTGATGAGGGGTGATCTTCATGGCTAAAAGGGCAATGATGACAGCAAGAAAACTGATTCCGTTTATGAAAAAACATATCCCCTCACCCAGGAGGGAAATGAGGATCCCTGCAATAGAGGGACCGACTAGCCTTGCTCCATTGAACATAAAGGAGTTTAAGGCAATGGCATTTCCTAAATCCTCCCTCCTTTCTACAAGCTCTACCACAAAGGCGTGACGATTAGGCATATCGAAAGAGTTTATAAAACCGAGAAAAAGGGAAAGAAGGACAATATGGTAGACCATGATAATACCTGTGAGGGTCAGGATGGATAAGATGAAGGCCTGCACCATGGCCGACAGTTGGGTGAGCAGAAGGATGCGATGGCGATTCCATCGATCTGAAAGGACGCCGGCAAAGGGGGAAAAGAAGAAGATACAGATTTGACTCGAAAATCCGATCAGGCCGAGGAGGAAGGCTGAATTGGTCATCCGATAGACCAGCCAGCTCATTGCGATCTGCTGTATCCAGGTACCGATGAGAGAGAATCCCTGGCCAGTAAAAAAGAGTCGATAGTTCCGGTGGTTCAAAGCACGGAAGACCAGTCTGGGTCCTTTTGAGTGAGAGAGATGGGATTGGTCCAAATTCATGTCTATTTTGCCAATATCATTTTCACAGCGATTAAAAGTAAGGCTACCCCAAAGATTCTTTCTAAAATCACACTGGATAATTTCGTTGCAAATTTTGCCCCTAAAAGCCCGCCAAAGAAGAAACCCATACAGATAAAAGAAGCCACCTTAAGATCCACCTGGCCCTGTTTATAATAGGTCCATGCGGCTAAGAATCCAATAGGAGGGACCAATAAGGCTAAGGTTGTACCTTGAGCAAGATGTTGTGAAAAGCCAAAAAGAAAAACTAATGCAGGGACGATAATCGTTCCTCCACCAATGCCGATCAAACCACTGATGATTCCTGCGGTTAAACCGAGGAGTAGAAAATAAACCATGTTCATTCTTTTCATCCTTTCTTTTATTCAGCCTTAGCCTAAGGCCATGATTAAACCCACGACCATTCCTAAGAAAAGGGAGAGGTAGGGGTTACAGGTGAGGGTTCAGGTATTCCCTATACTTCGAGAAAGAAGACTCAAGGCCAAACCAGATGCTCCACCTAAGAGGAGACCTAAAAAAATTTTTAAAATCATCCTTCCCTCCTTGTTATTAAAATACCATCCCTTGGATCATAAATCAACCTCTTCTGGAATGCATCACTGAAGTGGGGAACCCTATTAGAATCAGGCAGAAATATCTCCGAAAATTTTATAAAGCGGAGCACTTCAAAAGGGGGAAGGATTTTTCAGTGCTCTCTCCTAAAAGACTTGACATTTTTGATGCCGAGTGATAAGAAATAAATCGAATGCTCGCTCTAAGCTAATGGACAGACGGTTCGAATAACCTCAGGAGGAGAAACGATGGGTATGCTAAAACAGATCGGTGTCGTGGGTGCAGGGATGATGGGGGCAGAGATCGCTCTCTCATTTGCCTTGCGTGGGATAAAGGTTCTTTTAAAAGATGTCAATTTGAATTTAGCCCTGGAGGGGAAAAAACGAGCCGAAGAGATATTAAAAAAATGGAAAGAAAAAGGAAGGATCGAGGAGGAAACCACTGAAGAGGCAATCTCCCATATCCATGTTCAAGGGAATTATCAAGGTTTTCAGGAGGTGGATTTGGTGATTGAGGCCGTCATTGAAAAGTTCGAAATTAAAGAACAGGTTTTTAAAGAGCTTGATCCTGTCTGCAAACAGGTCGCAATCTTTGCAAGTAATACCTCCTCCATTCCCATTACCCAGTTGGCTGCCAGGACTTCAAGACCTGAGCTCTTCATTGGGATGCATTTTTTTAGCCCTGCTTCCATCATGAAATTAGTTGAAGTTATTCCAGGGATTGACACTTCAGAAGAGACGGTTAGAAAAACCATGGATATCGTGCGATGGATCGGTAAAGAACCTATCCGAGTTGCGGATCGTGCAGGTTTTTTAGTAAATCGATTGCTTTTTGCATTATTCAATGAGGCCTGGAGGGTGGTCAACGAGGGGGCGGCGACCCCAGAAGATATTGATAAAGCAGTCAGACTTGGTTTGGGGCATCCTGTGGGTGTTTTTCAGCTCCAAGATCTTGTAGGTTTGGATAATGCCTTGGCAGTGAGTCAAATTCTTTATGAGGAATATGGCGAGCGATTTAAACCTTCTCCCCTACTCAAACGCATGGTGGCAGCTGGGCACATCGGGAAAAAAGTAAAAAAGGGGTGGTTTAATTATTAACCAAGGGAGGAATCATCCTCTCTAAGAATAGGAGGAGGATCATAAGACCCGATGGCCTATAGGCGTGGGAAGATCGCCTAAACCTTTTTTAGGAAGAGGAGGATCAATCAGGATGGATAAGAGGGATCCAATTATTGTTTCGGCTGTTCGGACTCCCATAGGGATCTTTGGGGGGGCGCTTCGAGAGGTCTCCCATACAAAGCTTGCGGCCTTAATCATGAAGGAAGTTTGCCAGAGGGTCAACTTTCCAAAGGAGAAGCTTGATGATGTCTATTGGGGGGTGGTGATGCCCCGAAGCGATGAGAATGGGTTGGCACGCAGTGCTGTTTTGGAAGCAGGAATTCCAGACCATGTCTCTGCGGTTCAGGTGAATCGCGCCTGTTGCTCATCGATGGAGGCGATCCGAATTGCTTCGATGGCCATCCGTTTGGGAGAAGCTGAGGCCATCATTGCTGGGGGAGGAGAGAGCATGAGCAATGTCCCCTACTCCATTAAGAATGCGAGGTGGGGACTGAGATTGAGGCATCAGGAGCTTACCGATGGGGTTTGGGATGGGCTGACGGATCATTATACGGGTCTGATTATGGGGATGACAGCAGAAAATGTGGCGGAGAAATATCATATTTCAAGAGAAGATCAGGATCGGTTTGCCCTAAGGAGCCAGATGCGTGCCAAAAAGGCCATGGAGGAGGGGAGGTTTAAAGATGAGATTGTCCCGGTGATCATTCCTGGAAGGCATGGAAAGCCTGATATCATTATTGATCAAGACGAACATCCTCGTCCAGGGACGACCCTTGAAAGACTGAGCCAGTTACCTCCAGCCTTTAAGAAAGATGGGACGGTGACTGCAGGGAATTCCTCAGGGATTAATGATGGAGCCTCAGGGGTTTTGGTTTTATCCAGAGCGCTTGCCGAGCGATTGGAGATGAAGAGAAAGTGGAGGGTCGTTGGGTCTGCTGCCGTTGGGGTGGATCCACGAATCATGGGGATTGGCCCGATTCCAGCGATCAAGAAACTCTTGAGCCAGACCGGATACAAGCTTGAGGAGATCGAGTTATTTGAAATCAATGAGGCTTTTGCCGCTCCTTCTTTAGTCGTGGAACGGGAGCTTGGATTGAATCCTGAGATGGTGAATGTCAATGGAGGAGGGATTGCCCTGGGTCATCCCATTGGAAATACGGGGTGTCGAATTGTTGTCAGTTTAATTTACGAAATGGAAAGACGTGGATTGAGACTTGGGTTGGCGGCCTTGTGTGGAGGAAGCGGCCATGGTCAAGCCATCCTCATTGAGAAGGTGGAATAAAGGGATTCTTTTATGAATTGTAGTAAAATTATGGAAAAGTTCTGATCCCGTTGTCATTTTCAGTGCTCTCTCTAAAATCTCTTGACAGACGGGAAAAGGTATGATAGGGATAGACCGAGCGTTTGATCTAAATCTTAGGATTGATAGATAGGGATACGAAGTGAGCCAAATTAATAAAAAATTAAAAACGAAGATTAAACCTAATGGGTTTCCGGATGGCCTCCTTTTTGCCTCCACGAAGAATGTCCCCCTGGTTGAAAATCGGCATCAACAGATTGTCGAGGGGGCGTGCAAGATATTTTTTGAAAAAGGATACCACCCCACGACGATCCGGGACATCGCGAAGGCCTGTGGGATGTCTATGGGTCAACTCTATCATTACATCCGTTCGAAGGATGATGTCCTCTATTTGATTCATAAACACATGCATCAGGTCTGGTATGATTATATCAAGAAATCAAACTTAGAGCAGATCCGTGATCCTATCCAAAAGTTAAAAGAAGCCCTCCATCAGATCCTGCAATTTCAAATTGAAAATAAGAAACTCATCCAGTTTGTCTATTCAGAGAGTAAATATCTGGACAAGGAACATTTTAAAGTCGTTCTGGAGATGGACTATAAGAATGTCATAGGTTTCTGGCGCAATCTCTTAATGGAGGTTCAGAAAAAAAAATCCCTAAAAGGAGATTTAGATATTTTAGCAAGCTTTGTGGCCTTTGTCTTGGTCTTTCTTCCCCTTAGGGGTTGGACTTTAAGGGACAAACCGATGAAGAAAACCGTCGATGCTCTCCATCAATTCATTTTAAGAGGGTTGGGGATTACCTTGAGGTGACAAGGTTGGTTCGGGACATAACGGGTTATTTTGATTGAAGGTGTGGGAAGAAAGCAAGCGCTCGCTCGAATCTTCCTCTCTCCCTTTTCTTACTGTGAGGGAAACATTGAGTCTAAAAGGAAAGGTTGCTATTGTGACAGGAGCCAGTAGAGGTTTAGGAAAGGCAATCGCCATCGGTCTTTCCAAAGAGGGGGCAAAGGTGGTCATTGCCGCCCGAACGGAAGTCGGTAAAGGAGAGTTATCCGGAACCATTTACCAAACTGAGGAGGAAATTCGATCTTCTGGCTTTGAAGCCTTGGCGGTTAGGTGTGACGTGACCAGTGAAGAAAGTGTCAATCAAATGGTTCAAAAAACCTTCCACTATTTTGGGCAGATCGACATCCTTGTCAATAATGCAGGGGTTGCCTTTTATTTCCCCATCCTGGAAACACCCACGAGGCGATGGGAGTTGGTTCTAAGGGTTAACCTATTAGGGGCCTTTCTTTGTTCAAAGGCCGTCCTTCCCCATATGATTGAGCGGGGAGGAGGAAGTATCATTAATATCTCCTCATTGGCTGCGGATGAAAGAGATGAGGGGACGGTTCCCACGGGCATTGCCTATGCCGTTTCTAAGGCCGGGCTTGATCGTTTCACCTATGGGCTGGCCACAGAGGTAGGCAAATATAATATTGCGGTCAATGCCGTCAAACCGCATCGTGTCGTCGATACGGATGGAATGAGATTATGGCAACCCAATGCAGACAAGACGCTCTGGCAGTCTGCAGAGATGATGGTCAAAGCCGTCCTTTTCCTTGCAGATCAGAATAGTAAAGGGATTACCGGGACAATGGCGACCGATCGGGAGATCTGTACATGGCATGGTCTTTTATAAAATAGAGAATAGAGAAGGAGGTCTAAATGGCAATTCGAACACCTCAACAATATTTTAAAAGCCTTCAAGATAACAGAGTGGTCTATTGCAATGGAGAGAGGGTTAAGGATGTTACTACCCATCCTATTTTAAAGATTTGTAGGGATTGGATGGCTATGGATTATATCCTCCAAAACGATCCGAGGTATAGGGATCTTTTAACGGAAAAAGATGAATCAGGTGAACGGGTAAGTTTTGCATTGATGCCTCAAAGGAGCAAAGAAGATTTAATTCGATTAAGAGAGATTGTCAAGCTTTGGGCAAGGGTCTGTATGGGAAAACCTCCTGGAGCGAAGTTTGTGGCCAAAGACGGGCTGAATGCAGTCACAGTAGTCAGTCAGAGGATTGATAAGAAGTATGGGACCCATTATGCTGAACGAGTTGAGGCCTACCGGAAACATTTGCAAAAGAATGATTTAGCCTTTGCCATGGGGTTGACCGATGTTAAGGGAGATCGAAGCCTTCGACCTTCCCAGCAGAAACTGCACCAGGATTACTATGTAAGAATGGTAGAGGAGAGAAAAGATGGAATCATCGTAAGAGGGGCTAAGACCCATATCAGTCAGGCCCCACTTTGCAATGAGATCTTGATCGCTCCCTGTCGGGCGATGAAAGAGGATGACCGGGCATATGCCTTATCCTTTGCCATACCGGTGAATAGTCCAGGGATTACCATGATCTCTGCAGAGCCAGAGGTGCATGAGTCAGATAATCTTTTTGATCACCCCATTACCAGGGGGATCTATATTAATGATGCCACGATTATCTTTGAGGATGTCTTTGTCCCTAACGAAAGGATATTTTTAAAAGGGGAATGGGAGTTTGCAGGGCAGGTGGCCTACATGTTCGCTAATTTTCATCGCCTTAGTGCTGAGACGTATAAAGCGATGGAGCTTGAACTCTTTACAGGGGCAGCTACCTTGATGGCCGAATACAACGGGGTAGAAAAGGCTCCCCATGTTCGGGAAAAATTAACCTGGTTAGTGATGTTTACAGAGGCTGTGGATATCCTTGGTCGCTCTGCCTGTGAGCATTGCATTTCAGAGCCAGATTCAGATTTGGTCTATCCCAATCCCATGTATGCGAACATCTGCAAATTCTACTTTGCTGACAACTGGCATCAAGCCACTAAATATATTCAGGATATTGCAGGGGGGATTGTTGCCACCTGCCCATCCTCAAAGGACTATCTAAATCCTGAGATCCATGATCTATTGGATAAATACCTTGGGGGTAAGGCCGGTATCCCCACTGAGCATAGAGTCCGCATGGCCAAGTTAATTCGGGACCTTACCTCATCTTATGAGGATGTCCTGACCATCCATGCAGAAGGTTCCCTTGAGGCTCAAAAACTTTCCATTTACGCATTGGCCGATTTTGATCGTTATAAAGCTGCAGCAAAGCGAGCCGCTCGAATTCAGGATGAAACAAAGCATCACCTCTTTGATCAATTACCAGAGTTTCCTCCTGTCGCTTTATAGAAGGCTAATAAGTCCTCATCTGAACGATGAGGCTCTCCATCGGACCAATAAGTAAAGGCTCATTGAGTTTTAATTAAAGGTAGACCAGAAGAGAAGGCCATGACTTCCAAAGAGAGATTTCAAAAGCTACTTGAACCCTCCCAGATTGGGCCGATCAAGACCAGAAATCGGATCATCAAGACAGGGGCTTCCACCTGCTATTGGCATGAAAACGATCTCCACATGAGTGAGAAGGCCAAGGCCTATTACGAGGCCATCGCCAAAGGCGGAGTGGGACTTCTGATTGTAGAATCTCCAACCATTGATTACCCTTTGGGTGCACGATGGCGGGAGCGATATCGATTAGATCATGATAAGTATATCAATGGGATGAGCGAATTGGTTCAGGTGATCCATAAACATCAATGCCCCACGTTCATGCAGATGTGGCATGATGGCCCCTGGCAATCTCCCCTCTTTCCAAATTATCCTCCAACTTTTGATGGACCCCCGATAGGGGCATCGCCCATTAATTTAAATGTCCCAGGGGATTTTCATCGAGATATCCCGAGAGAACTGACCATCCCTGAAATCGAGGATCTCATCGATAAGTTTGCCAGCGCTGCAGTTCGGGCAAAAAAGGCAGGATTTGACGGAGTCGATATCAATGCTGCCAGTAGCCATTTGCTCCACAACTTCCTATCCCCTTTCTGGAATCGACGGTCGGATGTTTACGGTGGGAGCACGGAGAATAGGACCCGTTTTGTTGTCCAGATCATCAGAGAGATCAAAAGACGGGCAGGAAAAGATTTCCCGATATCGATCATTATCAATGGGATTGAACTCGGCCGGGCCATTGGCATCAAAGATGAAGAATGTATGACGGCCAAAGAGAGCAGGAAGATTGGCCAGATCCTACAGGATGCAGGAGCGGATGCCATTATGGTTAGGAATCATTGGTTGGGTTACCATGTGGGGGGGTTTCTCCCAGATTATCTGTGCTATCCAGAGCCTCCTATCCCTTTCGAATCTTTTCCTGAAGAGTACTATTGGAAGAAACATGGAGCCGGAGCCAACATGATTCTGACTGAGGCGATGAAGAAGGTGGTCACCGTTCCAGTGACTATTGTTGGCAAGATTAGTCCTGAACTTGGGGAAAAGATTCTGCAGGAGGGAAAGGCTGATTTTATTGGAATGATGCGAAGCCTTCATGCAGATCCCGAGCTTCCAAATAAGATTGCCAAAGGAAGATTGGGAGAGGTTGCACCTTGTACAGCCTGTGGTACCTGTTTAGATCAAAGTATTGGAATGTCACGCCGATGCAGGATCAATGCAGCGGTTGGAACGGTGCACTATCACATTGAAAAGGCTCCAAAAAAGAAAAAAGTGGTGGTGGTGGGTGGAGGACCTGCAGGGATGGAGGCAGCCCGAGTAGCTGCCCTCCGTGGACACGACGTCACCCTTTACGAAAAATCTAATCGATTGGGAGGGCTATTACCTCTGGCTGCCCTTGTAAAGGGATTGGAGATAGAAGACCTGCCGGCCATGGTTCGCTATTTTAAAATCCAAATCCACAAATTGGGAATAAAGACCAGACTGGGTCAGGAGATCAATCGAAATATCATCGAGAAGATCAAACCTGATGCGGTTATTTTGGCTACAGGAGGTCAACTGACGGTTCCAGAAATTGCTGGAATGGATCAATCCAGGGTAGTGACACCCCCTGCTCTCCATCGAAGGGTGAAACCCTACTTAAAATTGTTAGGACCAAAAATCTTGGGATGGCTGACTAA
>JBBIRT010000080.1:0-14434 GCA_037441725.1 Deltaproteobacteria bacterium
TGATTGAAAGGCCTGAGAGCATTCAACCCTTTGGCGAGGAATTGGATAATGAAATCATGGCTTGTATCATGTGCGGTTTCTGCCGAGCCGGATGCCCCACTTATGGAGAGACTTCACTGGAATCCATCAATGCCAGGGGACGGGTGATCTTAGCCTATCACCTCCTCACTGGAAGGTTAAAGCCTTCAAAAGAGCTTGCCGATAGGTTCTATAAATGTACCACATGCCTCAACTGCAATGCGGTCTGTCCTGCTGGGGTCAGAGTTCCTGAAATTATCCAGGCCGCCCGTCAACGACTCGTAGAGACAGGATATCTTCCTTCCATCCATCAGGCTTTGATCCAATCCATTGAAGAAAAAGGAAATCCCTTTGGAGAGGCGCCTGAAAAGAGGGCCGATATCTTTCCCACAGATTATAAGAATAAAGAAAAAGCCTCTACCCTCCTCTTTTTTGGATGTGTCTCTTCCTATCAAGACATCAACCTCATCCCAAGTGTATTGAAGATTATGGACAAGGCGAACATTGACTATAGGACGTTAGGAAATAAGGAATTCTGCTGTGGATATATCTCCTACCTGGTTGGGGATCAGAAGGAATTTGAGAGGTGCATAGAGAAAAATACTCAACTTTTTAACTCCCATGGGCTTAAAGAAATTGTTGCCACCTGTGCCGGCTGTTATCGAACCTTTAAAGATCTTTATCCAAAGCAGAATGGGTTCTCCAACATTCAAGTTTACCATATGGTAGAATACCTTGGAAAACTCATCACCGATGGTAAACTCCTATTCAAGGATGGGACCAAGATAAGGGTCGTCTATCATGATCCCTGTGACCTTGGGAGACATATGAACATTTATGATCCCCCTCGTCACGTCCTTCGTTCCATTCCTTTTGTAGAATTGATGGAATTCCCTCAAAACAGAAACCTTGCCAGGTGCTGTGGCGGCGGAGGAGGGTTGAAGGCTTTCGATACAGAGATGAGTCTTGAAATCTCTTATAAACGTGTTCAACAGGCAGCCGGGATCGGAGCAGAGATGATTGTCTCAGCCTGCCCCGCTTGTAAGGCTAATTTACAAACAGCTGCAGCTCGACTCCGAAAAGAGAAGAAGACCCGAATCAAGGTGATGGATATCACAGAATTAGTCGCCGAGGCCTTGGCCTGAAAGAAGATTGTTTCTATAGTCTCTTTAGTCAAACCCGAGAAACAAAAGAAACGAAATAAACGTGAAAGACTATTTTGTGAGGTAGTCATTCCAGATTTCTTCGATTTGGTCGATCAAATTCCTGAATTCATAAAGGAGGGCCATCTCGTTGAGAAAATGGTCCAAGGATGATCCAAATGAGATCTCAACAAACCTACGGCAATCCTCTTGAAGGTTGGATCGAAATTCATCGCACCCAATGCTTTGAGCCCTGTGATTTCCGAGGGGCAAATGGATGTAAGCCGTTCCAGCATCATCATAGAATCTTACGTGAATGCAGCGAATACATCGGGTCTTTCTCAAATCAACCAAATGATCGATTTCTTCATCAATAGCTTGACAAATCATCTCTTTTAAAAGGGTGGTTCTTTTTTTGTCAGAAAGTCCCCTGGTGAATCTGATCATTTCACCCTTGATCTCCTGAATGGATCGTGAGATTTCATCGATGATAATTGGCGGGGCGAACGATTGCTCCAATCGTAATAACCTGACTTCTTGAACGACAAGTCTCTGAACCATCTTTTTTAATTCTTTACCTTCTGCTGACATTGGAGGCCCCCTTAAGATTCATGATCCCATCTATCTATCTCTCTATCATCACTGCCATTCCATGATCCCATGATTTTATGGCTCATTCGTATTTTTCCCAACATACGATCTTATCAAAATCTTTTCTTGGTCTTGGTTTAGGATTCTCATCAGGATATCCAAGGAGAAAAAAATCATGGACAAATAAATGATTCGGTAGATTCATCACTTGATGGGCCTCCTTTGGAGATATCGCTCCTACCCAGCAACTCCCTAAACCTTGATTCAAAGCCTCCAGGGTCATATAGGCGATGGAGATCATGATCTGTTCTCCTGCCTTAATCGTCATAACTTGTTCTCCGAGTCGATAGGGTGCAAATTGGTCGCTTCCCAATACAACATTATCCAGAACTTCATCTGGCCAGTCCATCACCCCAGCTTCTATGAGCTGTTTTAAAGACTCGCGATGCATCTTTCTTGAGAAGGCCTCCATGAAACCACAGCAAACAATGACGACTGGAGCAGTGCTTACTTGGGGTTGTCCACCAGCCGCTTTTGCCAGTTCCTTGATTTTGGTCCTTTCTTGGACCACAATGAATCGCCAGGGTTGAGTATTTCCCCAAGAGGGGGCTCGCCTTCCTGCCTCCAGGACCTTCACGATTTTCTCTCTTTCTACCGGGATTTGCTTCCACCTTCGAATGGTCACCCTTTTTTGAATAGCTTCTGTGACTTCCATCTTTTCCCTCCTTTAACCTATTCTTTAAAGAGATTTACAAAAATATTAGGAAAAAGTCAATTCTATCTTGACATTAAAAGTATGATTCAGTAATGTTTTAACATCAATAAAACTCACAGGGAACCTAAGGTTGAAATTAGAATCTACTTTTCAAATTTCACAACCTCTTCCTCTTCTGACCACCTCAGTGATCATCCCTGTAAGGGATGGAGGAGTAAAATTTCGAAGATGTCTAACCAGTGTTACCAAAGCCCTTCTCCCCTCAACGGAATTAATCGTTGTCTCAGATGGAAGTGAAGCAGTGGATTGCCAAGTTGCAGAGGAGTTTGGGGCAAGGGTTTTAAAAATTCCCCTACCTCAAGGACCAGCCCGAGCCAGAAATTTAGGGGCCCAACATGCAAAAGGGGATATCCTTTTTTTTGTAGATGCAGATGTGGCCATTCCCCCTGACAGTATCCAAAAGATTGAGACCAGTTTTGGAAATGATCCTCAATTGACTGCTATTTTTGGATCCTATGACGAAACCCCCTTTGAGAAAAATTTCCTGTCCCAATATAAAAATCTATTTCATCATTATATCCATCAAACTTCGAGAGAGGAGGCTTCTACCTTTTGGGCCGGTTGCGGGGCGATTCGCCGTAGAATCTTCATGGAAATGGGGGGGTTCAATGAAGCCTATCAGAAACCTTCTATTGAGGATATAGAATTGGGTTACCGATTGAAACAGGTAGGATATCGTATTCACCTTTTAAAAGATCTCCAGGTAACTCACTTGAAGCATTGGAATCTTATCAGTTTATTAAGATCTGATTTCTTTGACCGCGCAATTCCCTGGACAGAGATAATCTTAAGAGATCGCCATCTGATCAATGATCTGAATCTGAAATTCTCAAACCGCATCAGTGGAATCCTCTCCTATGTTCTGCTGACCACTGGGGTGGCAGGCTTTGGGTATCCTATCCTATGGACCCTTTCAGTGATATCCGGACTTTCTCTCTTTATGATAAACTACCCTTTATACCGATTTTTTTTCAATAGACGAGGGTTTTGGTTCACATTGGGATCCTTATCCTATCATTGGTTATACTATCTCTATAGTGTCCTTGCATTCATAATTGGTTTGAGTCGTTTCTATTTCTTACGATCCTCAACTCCATCCCATCCCACTTCATCTCAGGAGTGGTCTTGATGCAGCAGAAAAAGATCATTATCATCGGGGCTGGACCAGCAGGTTTAACCGCTGCCTATGTACTCTCGAAGGCCGGAGTCCAATCAATCGTTCTCGAAAAGGATTCCATTGTGGGTGGACTTGCAAGAACAATCAAGTATAAAGGTTATCATTTTGATACAGGGGGGCATCGTTTTTTTACAAAGGTAGAGTCCGTGGAGAGAATGTGGAGAGAAATATTGGGGGATAACCTCCTCCAAAGGAAAAGGCTTTCTCGGATCTATTACAATAAAAAATTCTTCTATTACCCCATCCGCCCTCTAAATGCATTATTGGGATTAGGGATATGGAACAGTATCCTCGTCCTTTTTAGCTATCTTATGGCCCAGTTATTTCCATCAAAAGAAGAAAAAACATTTGAACAGTGGGTTTCCAATCGTTTTGGGAAGCGATTGTTTCGAATCTTTTTTAAGACCTACACGGAAAAGGTCTGGGGGATATCCTGCAAAGAAATCAGTGCAGAGTGGGCTGCCCAACGGGTCAAAGGACTTTCTCTCCTAACTGCCCTTAAAAATGCGATGGTCTCAAACCGGCATGATTCAAGAGATAAAAAGAAGGTGATCAAAACCCTTATCGATACCTTCGATTATCCTAAGTTTGGTCCTGGCATGATGTGGCAGAGGATGGTAGAGATCCTTCAACAAAATGGTTCTCAGGTTTATCTTGAAAGCGAAGTCACAGGAATTCACTGGTCAGACCACAGGGTGGAGGCTATTGAAGTAAAACGAAATGGGAAGGTCGAACGCCTCTGTGGTTCAGATTTTATCTGCAGTACACCCCTTCGGGAAACCATTCAAAGGTTTAAGCCACCGGTTCCTCAAAACGTGTTAGAGGCAGCCAATGATCTGAAATATAGAGATTTTCTTACGGTCGCCCTCATCATTAAAAAGCCCATGGTCTTTCCAGACACATGGATTTATGTTCACGATCCTGAGGTCAAGGTAGGCCGAATCCAGAATTTTAAGAATTGGAGTCCTTTCCTGATCCCTGATCCCAATCAGACCTGCTTAGGTCTGGAATATTTTTGTAATGAAGGGGACCTACTTTGGAATATGCCCGATGATCAATTGATCGAACTTGGAAAAAGAGAACTTGAAGCATTGGGTCTGGTTTACAAAAGTGATGTGCAGGAAGGAACAGTCGTACGAATGCCCAAAGCCTACCCAATCTATGATTTAACTTACCAAAAATCTCTCGAGACCGTACGCCGATTCCTTGCCCATTTAAGAAATTTTCAGATGGTGGGTCGTAATGGAATGCATAAATATAATAATCAGGATCACTCCATGTTGACAGCCATGCTCTCAGCAGAAAATATTCTCGGGGCAAATCATGACCTGTGGTCCATCAACGTGGAACAGGAATATCATGAAGAAATGGCCTTATCGCCTGGGGAGATCACTGCTTTAGATCGGCTCCTCCCTGCAGTCTTCTCCCGAATGGATCAACTGGGATTGGCCATAGCAGTTGGATCAGTTTGCGGGATCATTCTGTTCCTTTCAACCCTTTGGTTGGTAATCAGGGGGGGAGAGATCAGTATCTATTTTAGGCTTCTCAATCAGTACTTTTTTGGATATACCGTGTCGATCAAGGGGGCCTTCATTGGCATGGCCTATGGCTTTTCATGGGGATTCCTTTTGGGCTGGCTTTTTGCTTACCTCAGAAACTTTTCGATGGCCTATTATATTTATAGGGTTAAGAGGAAGGTTGAATTAGTAACATTTAGAGACTTTTTAGATCGTTTTTAGGAAGGATGGAGCAACGCTATGGCCGCTGAAAAAATTTCAAATGGAGAAAAATTGCTCAGGGGGGTCCTCTTTTTAAATACAAAGGTCATAGGATTGGCCTTGGGTCTCATTTTAGGTTTAATCATTTTTATCGGAACGAATTGGCTTGTCATCAAGGGAGGGCATCTTACGCCAGATGGAAGGTATGTCGTTGGTCCACATCTACAGCTCCTGAGCCAATTCTTCATCGGTTACAAGGTTTCCTTCTTAGGAAGTATCATTGGATTTTTTTATGGCTTTGCTCTGGGTACAATATGTGGTTCCGCCATAGGATGGATCTACAACAAAGTTGCAGATTTTAGGAGAGGTTAAATCTTTCTGGCCGAACGATGCCTTTCTCTCTTCCCATTCTGACCTTTCATAGCCTTGACGACCAACGGTCTGTTATCTCTTTTCCTCCCAAATTATTTCGTCATGGAATGGCCAGGCTCATTGAAAACGGATATCGAACGATAAGACTATTGGATGCCGTAGATCACCTTCGACTGAAACAACCTTTCCCTGATCGTTCTTTTGTCATTACCTTTGACGATGGCTATCAATCAGTATATAGTGAAGCCTTCCCAATTTTAAGGGATTATGGATTGATAGCCACCCTTTTCATCACAACAGGAGAAAATCATAGGCATAGGCCTGAGGAAAGATTGCCTTCCCTCGAAGGACGGGTTATGCTGAATTGGCGTGAGATCCAGGAAATGAGAGATTGGGGAATTGAATTTGGTTCTCACACCCTTACTCATCCCGATTTGACCCGTTTGCCCCTTGAAAGAATTAGTGCGGAGATTCTTACCTCAAAAGCAATGATTGAAAACATACTCGGTCAACCCGTAAAAAGCTTTGCAGCCCCTTTCGGTCGCTATGACAATCGATGCCTTGAAATCATTCGGGAGAATTTCGCCTGTGCCTGTACTGATACGTTAGGGTTTGTGAATCTCAGGAGTGATCTCCATGGTCTCGAACGTATAGACACTTATTATCTAAGGACGGAAAGGCTCTTTGATATGGTGTTGACACCTCTATTTCCATGGTACATAATGGCTCGAAGCATTCCTCGGAAGACCCGACGTTTCATCTAGGACAGCTTAACATGATGGAGCGACCGCTTCGTTTTTGTATGATTACCACCTTCTATCCCCCTTACAACTTTGGTGGAGATGGAATCTTTGTGAAACGGTTGTCCAATGAATTGGCAAAACAGGGCCACCATGTAGAAGTCATTCACTGCATTGATTCATATCGCATTTTGGCTCGGAAAGAAGCATCAGGGACCTACCAAGACCATCCCAAGGTAATAGTCCATGGACTTAAAAGCCCTTTTGGTTTTCTCTCTCCCCTGGCCACGCACCAGACTGGTTTTCCTCTCTTTAAGTCGGTTCAAATCCGAAAGATCCTTGAAAAAGGGTTTGATGTCATTCACTATCATAATATCTCATTGTTCGGACCCAAAATCCTGGAATATGGTAAAGCCACTAAATTCTATACCATGCATGAATATTGGTTGGTATGTCCCACTCATATCCTCTTTAAATTCAATCAATCCCCATGCACTCATCCACTCTGTTTTCTCTGTAGTGTGATGCAAAAACGCCCACCCCAATGGTGGCGATACTCCAATCTTTTAAAAAAGATGGCTAAGCATGTGAATCTTTTTATTGCCCTAAGTCAATTTTCAAAAAACATCCATGAGAAGATGGGATTGACAATTCCTATGGTTCACCTCCCATGTTTTGTTCCTAAAGATGAAATGATCCCATCCGTACCTAATCCTTCCATCGGCCATTTCCTACAAGAACCCTATTTTCTTTTTGTCGGGCGATTAAAAAAAATTAAAGGCCTCCAAACTCTGATCCCTATTTTCCGAAAGTATAAAAAAGCAAAGTTGATGATCATTGGAACAGGTGATGATGAGAACGTTTTTAGAACAATGGCTAAAGGATCAAACCATATCCAATTTTTTGGATACCTCTCGGGTGTGACACTTGAAGCCTTCTATCGTTCAGCTATTGCTTTGATTGTTCCATCGATATGTTTTGAATCCTTCCCACTGGTGATTCTTGAAGCATTCAGAGCCAAAACCCCTGTGATTGTGAGAAATTTAGGGGGAATGCCTGAGCCGATTCATGAAAGCGGCGGTGGATTGGTTTACGAAAAAGAAGAAGAGTTAGTCGCAGCGATGGATCAATTGTTATATAATCCATCTTATCGAAATGAGTTGGGTGACCGAGGTTTTCAAGCTTATCAACAAAACTGGACAGAGGAGGTTCATTTAAAAAGATATTTAAGTTTGATTCAGGATATCGCAATGAAACGGCGTCAGCCAATCGATGAGTAATCGTCTTCCAATATGATCAACGAATTCTTCTAAATAAAATGAGAAAGAAAAGTAAACATATTTACAACGATTTTGCAGAGAGATATTCTCTTTGGGCTCAGACGCGAGGAGAGGATTATTATGAGGATGCATTGCATTTTTTACCCCGCTCAGCTAAGTGGGCTTTGGATGCAGGGTGTGGTCCAGGTCTCCTCTGCTTTGAATTGACCCATCATGTGGATCGTGTCGTAGGTCTGGATCTCTCGTACTCAATGATTACATTTGCTAAGAGGCAACAAGCCAAATTAAAAAAGGGGAACTTAGACTTTGTCGTTGGTGATCTATCAAGCCTCCCATTTAAAGACGAAACTTTTGACTTTATAGCCACCTATAACGCCATTCGTTTTAGATCCATAGAATTAAGAATAATGGAACTCTGTCGTTTACTCAAGCCTGGTGGACATATGATCATCCATGAGAATGTCACCAAACCATCTCACATCACAGGTGAATTCCCGATATGGCACCTATTCGATGCACTCAAGAATGCCCCGAAATATGCACTCCTATATAATCTTCAGACCATGGGGTCCATTCTATCTTATCGATTAAATCCTAAATGGATTCGCTATCTATGGAAAAGTAAAAAATTGACGCCGGAGTTATTTCAAAGGATTTATAGTCAACTTCTCCCAGGATGCAGTTTTAAAAGAAAGGGCTGGAGAATGCTTGCCTTCTGGCAGGCTCCAGAAAAAGGTGCTGAATGAATAAATTCTCCACCCTAATGATTGGTTTAGATGGAGCAACATTTGACCTCATTGAACCTTGGGTCGAAATGGGCTACCTCCCTACCTTTAAATATTTACTAACTGAGGGAACCCATGGTCCTTTGAAGGTCTGGCCTAATATGAACAGTGCCTCCTCATGGAGTTCTATTGTAACCGGATACAACCCTGGTCAGCATGGAATCTTTAGTTTTGGTGATGCCCCTCCACAATGGGGGACTCAATGGCATCCCAATACCGCAGCGGATCGTAAAAAGCCTCCTTTTTGGCGAATTCTTAGTGAAGAGGGCAAACAAGTTGGGATCATCAATGTGCCAATTAGTTATCCGGCAGATCCAGTGAATGGGTTCATGCTATCTGGAATGGACACCCCTAGCATTCAAAGCCCCAGATTCGCTCATCCCCCCAACCTGCTTGAAGAACTGCATCGTGAAAGGATCGATTATATACTGGATGTCCCAAACTTGGGAGTTCAAAGTCGACGAGACCCCTATCATCTTCCAGAGTTTGTTAAACGAATGGTGGAGGTTCGCTCCCGTACAATCCATCACCTGATGCAAAAACATCCTTGGGATGTGATGATGGCAGTTTTTATTGCCCCAGATAGAGTTCAACACTGCTACTGGCCTAAGGAAGGGACGCCCCTTGATCACCTCGATTGGGCTCCCATACGCAGTCTTTATCAGCAGATTGATTTATTTTTCAGCAAAACCTTGGAGCTCATGGATAAAAAGACTACGTTGCTGGTGATCTCTGACCATGGGTTTGGACCCATTCGTTTTGCAGCCCGTTGTTTAAATCCTTTATTTGCCCAATTAGGATTGCTCCAATATAACCAGGGAAGAAGTCAATTGCGTGGAAAATTCTTAGAAAGTTTACTTCTCTATGGACGAAGAATTATTCCCTATCGATTTCAGAACCCTCTTGCCAGAGCTCTTCCAAGGCTTCACCTCCAGGCGAGTATGCAGTTCAAGTTCTCAGGCATTGAGTGGTCCAAAACTCAAGTATATGCTGAGCCATTTGCAGGGCAAATATATATCAACCTCCAGGGACGGGAGCCCGAAGGAACTATTTCATTGAAAGAGTATCCATCTCTCTGTGAACAGGTCCGAGAAATTTTATTAAGGCTCACGGATCCTGAAAGTGGTGCTCCTTTAATTCAGGCTATATATCGACCTGAAGACCTTTATCACGGCCCATATACCCATAAGGCCGCTGACCTTGTGATCGATTGGAATGACGAAGTGCTCCGGGATGCTCTGTGTTATCATGGTCATGGAAAGCAAACTATTATTAACCCCCCTAAAATGAAGATGGGCTCTCGATGGACTGGATCCCATCGATCAAAGGGAATCTTTATAGCCTATGGTCCAAATATAAAAAAGGGGACAACGATCATGAATTCCACTCTTTATGATATTACTCCAACTATTCTTTACTTACAAGGCCACCCAATCCCTGAAGACATGGATGGAAAAGTCTTGATCGATATCTTTTTGGAAGATTACATAAGACGAAATCCAATACAAACGTGCAAACCATTAGATATCAATTGGAATAAAGAAGGGATAACCCTTGATCGAGGAGAAACACACAAGATTGAAGAACGATTGAGAGGGTTAGGATATATTGAAGAATAAGGAATTGGCCTTTAAAGACTGTTAAAAAAATTGAAAGAAGTTATTAAAGAAAAATGATAAAAATATGTCAACATAGATTTGATAAGGGCTTAAATCATGGCTTTTCTATCTGATTTAAAAATGTATAGTCGATTTGCCTGGGGACTGCGAAGTTTCCTTCGCCATACGATTACCTTGGAAGAGGCCAAGGCCATTGTGCAGAAGCGTATGGCGGAGAGGGAGGAGAATTTCCTCCGTCTTGTTAGGAAAGGAATTTTCGGTTATCCCAAAAGTCCTTATTTACCTCTATTAAAAATGGCGCATTGTGAAATGGGTGACATTGAAAACATGGTACAGGATAAAGGACTTGAGGGAACACTTAGGATCCTACGGGAGGCAGGGGTGTATATCAGCTTTGAAGAGTTCAAAGGCCATGAGCCGATTGTCCGTAGTGGAAAAGTTATTCAGACCACGAGTCATGAATTTGATAATCCACATCTCAGCCCCTATTATTATCATGTCAAATCGGGTGGAACAACGAGTGCAGGAACGCGGGTTGGGTTAGACCTAGATCATATCAAATCCCAAGCTTCTTTTATTATGATAGGGATGAATGCCCATGGACTTCTAAACTTACCGGCTCTTAGCTGGTGGGGTATTCCACCCGATATCACCGGCTTTGAAAGCCTTCTTCTCAGGGCCAAATTTAATTATTTTCCAAAGAAATGGTATTACCCAATAACAAGACAAGATTTCCATCCTCCTCTCAAACATCGGCTTGCTACTCATTACATCATCCTAATGGGAAGACTTCTCGGGTTTTCTCTCCCATGGCCTGAACCATTAAGTATAAATCAGGCAGAAAGGGTAGCAAAGTGGGTGGTTGAGACTTTAAAAACTGAAGGTTCCTGTTTAGTCGCAACTCACATTAGTATGCTGCTCCGAATCTCCCTGGTCGCCCTGGAAAAAGGATACAACCTTACAGGAGCTACTTTTTTAGGGGGCGGGGAGCCTCCAACGCCGGCAAAGGTAAATACGATCCAACGGTGTGGGGCGAGATATATCCCCCATTATTTTTTTACTGAGACAGGGGTTGTGGCGTGGAGTTGAACTAATACCATTGAGATTAATGACATTCACTTATTTAAAGATGGAATTGCCCTTATACAATTTCCACGTCAGGTGCCAGGCACAGAAATAACGGTCGATTCCTTTCACTTCACAACCCTATTGCCGACCGCTCCTAAGCTCTTACTCAATGTTGAAAGTGATGATTATGGTATCGTTGAAACTCGATCATGTGGTTGTCCCTTTGAAAGCCAAGGCTATACAGAGCACATACGTAAGATCCGAAGCTACCGTAAGCTAACAGGAGAGGGCGTGACATTGGTGGGTAGCGAGATGATTCGCATCTTAGAAGAAGTGCTCCCGAGGCATTTCGGGGGAAGTCCCCTGGATTATCAGTTGATGGAAGAAGAAGATGAAAAGGGATTTACAAGACTAAACTTGATTATTAGTCCCAAAATTAGAATCCATGATGAAAAAGAAGTAACGGATACCATCTTAAAGGCCTTGGGTGAAGGCAGTGTTTCTGCTGATCTGGCTCGAGCCATATGGAGTCAGGCTGGATCCATGAGGATTAAAAGAATGGAACCTATCTGGACAGAACGAGGGAAATTGATGCCCCTTCATTTATCCCAACGATCGATCGATTCCAAAGAAGGGAGTTAGGTTCTGAAAGGGGGATAGAATTATGATAAAAAAGAAAAGAAAATATCTTCGAATATGGATATTCATATTTTTTATCGCATTCATTATCTCTCATCCGATCCTAAAGGCCTTCGGAAAAGAGTCATCCCAATCGAAGTTGATCAATGTCAAGATTGCCTATGCCCCTTATATTGCCTTTGCTCCACTCTTCATTGCAGAAGATGAAGGTTTTTTTAATGAACAAGGGCTTCAGATCGAATTTGTTAAGACGACCGAAGCTGTGGAAGCTCTCCCCGCTCTCATCAAAGGAGAGATCGATGTGATAACAGATGTTCTCTTCCCCAGTTACTTTAATGCGATTACGCGTGGAGGAAAGATCAAGATAGTTGCAGACCGAGGCTATCTCTCCCCATCAGGATGTACTTATACGGCCATGATGGCCAGAAAGAGTCTGGTTAAAGAAGGAAAATTGGATCATCTATCCCAGATTAAAGGCCTGCGTTTTGGAATCTCCCAAACAACCACAGTAACCGGATATTTTTTAGACAAGGCCCTTGACCAGGCGGGCTTAACGATCACCGATATTGAAACTATTTTCCTCCAAATGCCAGCACGGGTTGAAGCCTTTGCAAAAGGGACCATCGATATCTCCCTTGCCACAGAGCCTTGGATCACCATTACTTCAGGTCATGGGCATGCAATGGTATGGATGCCAATCCAAGAGATCGCCCCTAACCTTCAATTTGCATTCTTAATGTATGGCCCCACAATACTTGAAAAGAATCGGGATATAGGAAACAAATTCATGGTGGCTTATCTTAAGGGGGTTCGCCAATATAATCAAGGAAAAACAGAGCGAAATATTGAAATTGTTGCGAAACATACGGGTTTGGATCGAGGACTATTGAAAAAATGCTGCTGGCAATCTATTCACAATGATGGTCAGATCAATATTGAAAGTATACTCGATTATCAATCCTGGGCCCTTAAAAAGGGTTTTCTTGACAAACAAGTTCCTCCTGATCAGTTTTGGGAACCCAGCTTTATCGAATATGCGAATAAAATCCTGAGTAAACCGAGTCCATGAGTTCAAAAAATATTATCACATTTGAGTGTAAAAATCTCTATAAGGCCTATTCGACCCGAAATGGCCCTATCTTGGCATTGGAGGATGTCACCTTTGGTGTTAAAAATCAAGAATTTGTCTGCATCGTTGGACCGAGTGGGTGTGGCAAAACAACCCTTCTCAAACTTACCGCTGGACTTCTGAAACCCACCTCCGGACAGATCATCTTTAATTCAAACCTATCTGAAAATCAACAGCGAACCGCACTGGTATTTCAAGAGCATGGTCTCTTTCCCTGGATGACAGTTTTGGATAACGTGGGTTTTGGTTTAGAGACAAAAGGGTTGAGTCGAAAAGAACGTCGGGAGTATATTCTTCCCATTATCGAGAAGATCGGCCTGGCTTCTTTTATTAACCACTATCCTCATGAATTGTCAATAGGGATGCGTCAAAGGGTGGGCCTTGCGAGGGCCTTTGTAGTCAATCCTCAAATGTTATTGATGGACGAACCTTTCGGCTCCCTGGATGCACAGATGAAGCTTTTGCTCCAAGAAGAGCTTCTAAAAATATGGAAGGACGATCAGAGGTCAATCCTCTATGTGACACACGATATAGAGGAAGCCATCTTCTTAGGTGATCGTATCTTAGTCATGACAAGCCGACCTGGACATATCCGTGAAGAAATCCATATCCCATTTCACCGGCCTCGGGACCTCTCCATCAAGGAACAACCTGATTTCACAGAGATCAATTGCCACATCTGGAAGATTCTTGAAGAGGAGGTCCGTAAGAGTTTGTGAAGACCAACCTGAAAAATGGATTTCCCATGGTTGATCTATCGTTCGAGAAAGGATGGACGGGGTTTATCATCCTTTTGATCCTTGGAATTTGGGAATTAAGTGTTTATATGACCTGGCTCTCTCCCCTCTTCTTCCCACCCCCTTCAGTCATCCTTTCAACTTTTATCAAACTCCTGGTCAATAAAAAAATCGTGGAAAGCACCGGGATCACGTTATGGCGCGTCTTTCAGGGTCTTCTCCTCGGAGGAATATCCGGACTCATTCTTGGGTTGATTTTAGGTTGGTCCCCACGACTATACAAGATGATCAACCCCTTTGTTGCAGCTGGACATCCTGTTCCTAAGATTGCTATCCTTCCACTGATCATGATTATTTTCGGAATTGGTGAATCCTCAAAAGTTGTTGTGATTGCCTTGACAACCTTCTTTCCGATTTTAATCAACACGGCTTCAGGAGTTCAACAGATCAGTCTCATCCATTTTGAAGTGGCTAAAAACTATGGTGCAAATACAATCAAAACATTTACTCGTGTTATCATTCCCGGAAGTCTGCCAATGATTCTTGCCGGCCTGCGCCTATCTCTTAATTTGGCCATCCTGGTTGCTATTGCGGTCGAAATGGTATCTGCTCAAAGAGGTTTGGGGGCAATGATTTGGCTGGCT
>JBBIRT010000080.1:14487-14695 GCA_037441725.1 Deltaproteobacteria bacterium
ATCATTTTTAATTTTCTTCTTCAAAGATTGGCCAAAACTCTTTTACCCTGGAGAGAGAACGATGAAGAAGAAAGAACGGTTTAGAGGATTGATTCGTTCTCCCAAGTTACTGTGGGACATTCTTGTGCAGGGAAAATACGATTTCACCTATGACCTCATGCCAGTCAGGCTGCATCAAATGTCAATGGAAAAACGTCTCAATCTTTTA
>JBBIRT010000081.1:0-8632 GCA_037441725.1 Deltaproteobacteria bacterium
ACAAATCGGCAACAAGGTAGCGAAAGTCCAATTCATAGAATTCATCACCATGCAAAAGAAGAAAGTGACACACATCGAGCTCATCCAGGCAGAATTAGCAGATATGCTCAAGAATAAAGAAACAAACGCTGTTGCTCAGCTGTCGATGTTCTAAAACGTGGGGAGGCTTCAGAAAGGGGGCTTCCCCCCTTCCCTTCTGAGAATTAATTAGCAAACCGTGCTTGTACCTAATTAAAAACTTTATCATGCCCGGACTTCGCATCCAACATTAAGCATTATTACACCAGTGTGCCGACGCACACGCAGGACGGCTTCTGCCATTTCTGATAGCTTCCCGAGTTCACAGACGTAATAGGATTGGTGGTCCGGCCCCTGAAGTATTAGTGTGACTTCCTCAGGGCCAGGACCTTGTTCCACCAGAAACCCCCATCCTTTAAATAGCTGGATTGCTTCCTCACAGGGCAACTTCGCAAAATCTGACTCCATAAGGTTTTCTCTTTTGTGTGTATGGTTTTAATCAGTCGATTGGCCCTGATTTCCCCAATAAAAAGATTTGTCACTTCCCCAGGTCCTCTTCCCTTTTGCCCGCATCCGGGAAGAAGAGAGGTGATCCGAATTTATCTACTCCGAATGTCCTGATGATCTCCTGGGTCCCTTTTGAGACTATGAAGTCGGAGAAGGCTTTTGCTCCGGGAGAATTGACTTTTGGCCATTTGGCAGGGTTGCCCTCGATGACGTGGTAAATGTTGAGGAGAACTCTATCTCCTTCAACCAGAAGATCGAGGCCAAGGTTCTTCTTCAAAGCGAGATAAGTCCCCCTGTCCGTCAGGGTGTAGCCCTTCTTTTCAGCGGCAACATTCAGGGTCTGCCCCATCCCGAGGCCGGTTTGCTGATACCATTTTTCTCCTTCAGGCGTGATTCCTGCCGCTTTCCAAGTCTCTTTCTCTTTTGAATGGGTTCCCGAGTTATCGCCCCTCGACAAGAAAAGGGACTTTGTCGAGGCGATTTTTTTAAAGGATTCGAGAGCCGATTTCATCCCCTTGATCCTGGCCGGGTCTTCAGCAGGACCCACAATGACAAAATCATTGTGCATGACGAGCTTACGGTTGATCCCATATCCCTCCGAGACGAACTTCGTCTCTGCCGAGGGGGAATGAACCAGAAGCACATCCGCTTCACCCTTTTGACCCATGGCCATGGCCTGTCCTGAACCCACTGCAATCGTCTTGACGAAATACCCTGTGTTCTTCTCAAAGATCGGGATGAGAACATCGAGGAGCCCGGTGTCTTGCGTGCTGGTTGTTGTAGCCAGGATGATGGTTTTGGGCTGCGCCAGTGCAGTGGCGATTCCAGAAATAATCAGGAAGATTAATACCCCTGATAGAATGGTACGTCTACCAATCGTCTGATCCATAACATTTCCTCCTCTATGATGGGATTAGCTTTTTGAGCCTTGTGAAATTCTCCATTCTTTCGAGTTGGGGAAAAAGAGCGGGCTCCCATACTTGTCTTTGCCGAAGTCCCGGATGATCATCTGGCCTTTCCCTGGAGAAGTCAGCCATTTTACAAAGGTCATCGCATCCTCGTAATTGACCCTCGGGAATTTCTTTGGGTTTACGGGAATGAGTGTCATATAGTTCAATAAGGATTCATCCTTCTCCACCAGAATGGCCAGTTTGATTTGGGCTTTCAAGGTGAGGTAAGTCGCACGATCAATCACGGTGTAAGCATTTACCTCATCAGTGTAGCGTAGGGTTGGAACGTTCCCCATCGCTCCTTTCTCGTAAACGACATACCAGGAGCCCAAGGGTTTAACCCCGGCCTTTTCCCACAACTGCATTTCGGCCACGTGGGTCCCCGACTTATCGCCACGGCTGATGAAGGTTACCCCTTTTTCTGAAATCCTCCTGAGGGCCTCCGTCGCTTGCTTCATTCCCTTGATTCCTGCCGGGTCGCCAGGTGGGCCGACGATCACAAAGTCATTGTACATGAGATCGATTCTCTCCGTTCCGAAACATTCCCTGACAAATTTTTCCTCAAGGGACTTTGCGTGGACCAGAACCAGATCCACATTTCCCTTCCGGGCTATGTCTAAAGCCGCTCCAGTTCCCGAACCTACGTGCCTGACCCGGATGCCTGTCTCTTTTTCAAATTCCATTTCGAGCAAATCAACGATACCGGCATCGATGGGTCCGATGGTGCTCGATAATAGGATGAATTTGTTTGTTTGAGGTTTGCCGAGACCCGAGCAGGATAATACGAGACAGAATAAGACCAGCCATCCAATATTGATCCACCGATTCCTGCTTGTTCTTTTCATTGTTCCTCCTCCTCATCTAATTTTTTGAATAAAGGATCTTGACGGAGTTTTTGAAGTCGTAGCCTCCCATTGATGAATCTGACCTCTTTCCGGGTTAGATCCTCATATCCCTGGATACCCAGCGGATTTTTATGGGTGACGACCCACCTGCTTTTCGTTAACCTCAAATAACCAGTGACCTCTTTGGTATTCATCATCTCTTGACTCATAAAAACCTCCATCTGTTCCTGAATGAGGCATTCTAAACGAGGGGATCAATGTAGAAAATTTCAATGCCTCATGGAGTCCTCATTGTCAGGAACCGTGTTAGAAACTGCCGGCTGAAAGAATATAAAATCTTGCTTCCGATATCCAAGGTCTTCCAGGAAAGAGAGGATGTCTGCTTCATAGGATTCTGAGGTTGGAATAGAGATGAGACTGTATTTGGCGAAGTGTTTTCCTGCCGAATCATATGCTTTCCGGAAAGTTTCAGGCTGATGGGTTGTATTTATTATTTTATCGATCCCACCGATGAGTTTTTCATATTCAAATGCGATAAGCCCTTTTGCAACCAGCGATTCTTTATCACTGCTCGTCTCATTTGCAAGAATTCTGAAATTATGGTCGAGAAAACGGCAATGAAAACCGCTTTCGATCCCATATTCTTCTCTCAGATAATCCACCAGGATTAAATGGTGAGCGGTATTGACAACCTGTCCCAGAAGGTAAGTCCAATCCTTGCTCATATTCATGCAGAAGTTGAAAACTTCCTGGGGGTTCTGATGGTGAGGAGTCCTTAAACCAATCAGCCCCATTCCAAACCGGTAGACCAAAAGCAGGTGTGTGAGTTCATGGCCAATTGCTTCGATCCGTTCTTCCTTATTCAGGGAGCCCGAAAATTGGATTGTGGGGTTTCCGAGGGTAAGACCAATGGTCGTGGCCGGATGAGCCACTCGACCCTTATGGCTTCTCCCACCTACAACCTCCTCTATCCTGATGGTTTGCGCATACGAAGTTGTTTCATTGAAAAGTTTCATCAGGGTCTGAGATTCTAAGGAAGTTATGTCAAAAGGGTTCACAGGAGTCTCAACGAATTTGCTTCTCATAGATCCTCCAGCTCTTAAGCTCTTTACTCGTGTTCAACCACATGATAACAAAGAAGATCGAATTTGTCAATGATAAAATGTAATATAAAGTTAGAAAAAGTTATAATAAGTTATTTTTTTCTATTAAAAGAAATTGAAAAGTGCTCCCTTGAGTTTGGAGTTTTTAACTTTTTGTATATCGGTCAATTTTCCTTTGCACCAAAATCGGATTTCAGAAATCTGGTCGTTGAGGGGATAGATACGAAGATTAACTTCTTTTTTGGAATCAGCAAAAACTCGCTTGGGTGTCAAGTCTACGTTTTGACAAGTGGTTATTCTCTTGATATATGGTTTTCATGGCACGGCCTTTGAGAATTGAGTATCCAGGCACCTTCTATCACATCACCTCCCGAGGCAATGAACGTAAATAGATCTTCCAAATCAAAAAGGACTACGAACGGTTTCTTGGCTATTTGGAGTCTACGACCAACCGTTATGGAGCCAGAATCCACTGTTTCTGTCTAATGTCTAATCACTATCCACTACTCCTTGAGACTCCAAGAGGCAATCTTCATGCTATCCTCCATCATTTCAGTACGAGTTATACGAACTATTTGAATGCGAGGACAGGCCGGGTAAGTCATCTCTTGCAGGGGCGATACCGTTCTGTTCTACCTCATTTTAAATATGTAAAATGGGGACAGATCCTATTTTTTATCGCCGACTGGTTATCCATTTTTACCTGGTTACGTCTGCCATGCCTTTTCTCTTGAAGTGTATCCAGTCCCTCATATGCTGTAAATTTTCAGTCAGGTTCCACCAGCCGTTCTTAAAGGTGGCATAATCTGGTGCTCCGGTCATGGCAGAGGCATATTTTACGGAGTTTCCATAGAAGAGCCACTGTCTGATCCACATCTGTTCGATCGCTTCGTCAAAAGGATTCTTCCCGTGAGGAATTCCTTGAGCAAGACCCTCTCCCCAAGACTCAACGAGCAGAAGGGTTGAGGCAAGGGTCATGCTGTCCACTTCTTTGATGGTGTTTTCAAGCTTTGAAAAGTGGCGATCCACCCACGAGGTGCCGTGACAGGCGTTGCAAACCCCTGACATCATCTTTCTCCTTCTTTCCTGTTCTTTATGATCGATGAGACCTTCTGTGGCGGCTTCGCCCGTGAAGGCTGTGGGCAAGGGAAGGCCGTCCTTATTCTTGACAATGGATGTGTCACCGTGTTTCGGCTGCGGATGGGAATAGATCAGCCCAAAGAGCCTCACCCATAATCTTGAGCCGAAGTCATGGGTCCTTTCGACCACCACTTTTCCATCAGGAGTGGTGATCAGGCTGTTATGGCAGGTGGCACAGGTGGGCGTCTGAAAATCTTTCCCGACCCTCCACGGGACGGCGTTAAAGTTCCATTTCCGGTCGTTCGAGAAGTAGATATTGCCATGTTTGCTCTCCTTATAGACATTCCAGCCGGGCACATCAGGTTCGAGATGGCATTGGCCGCAGGTATACGGTTTTCGGGCTACTTCGATAGAAAACTGGTGTCTTGGATGACAGGAGGAACAGGCGCCCATGCTTCCATCAGGATTGATCCTCCCGACCCCCTGGTTGGGCCAGTTAGTTAAGTTTGGCACCTCGATCTTTCCCATCGCGGTCTCAACCTCTTCCATGCCTGATACCTTCACCTCTGTCCCGTGACAGCCAAAGCAGGTCTCCTGCTGGGTGATCGCAGGGGCCTCCTTCTGCACCACCCTCCCATCCTCAACCGTCTTTTTGCTAATGATCGTTTCCACAAGGGAATGATAAACAGGATTATTCAAAAGATTTCCTACTGCATGGGCCTTCTTACTGTCTGAGAACTGCTTTTCTTCAACAGGATGGCAGGTAGCACAATCCTTTGGAGAGACGATGACATTGATTTTAAATCCCATATGATCGAAATTGTCTCTATGCTTATCTGGATTTAGGCCGTGGCATTCATAACAACCCACCACTATCCTGCTCAACGAATCAGGTACTTTTTTTGTGGATAGCCTCCTTGCCCGCTCAGATTTTTTTAAAGCGGAAGAGGGTGTAGATTTTGAATGGAGGCTTTTTTGCCAGTCCTGAACGATTCCTGCAGTATTGACCCTATGACACTCGAGACAGGCAGAAGTCTCTTGGCTGATCGGAGCTGGAATCATCTTCTTGACCACGTTCTGTGCTGGTAGAAGGCTGGGTATTAAAGTCGGAAAAAAAAGAAAGAGAACGGTTATCTTCTTCATCTTTTTCTCCTGATCGGTGAGCTTGAGTTCAAGGGACAAAGAGAGGTTGCCCTGTTCGTGGTGGCTATTCGTTCAGGACAGATGATTTTTTCAATCATACCCGCAGAAGGGACAAAAGTCGTGAAGGCACCAAAATGCTTTCCGGCAATCCAAACGGATAGAATGAATAAGATCCCCCTGAGAGCCCCCGCTAAATACAGGCTCCAGCCTTTCTTTTCAGGGAATTCCATAAGCTGCAATCTAGCCCCCTAGAAAGTAGTTTCCAATTAGAGATTTCGTTTCTTTTTTGATCATATCTCCACCTCCTCGTGTCTTAGGTGGGATCTTATGTCAGAGAGAGAAAAATTGTGGGGACTGAGTTAAAACAAAGGTGATGAAAAAAATTAATTTGAGATGTTTTCCTTTCCGATATTGTTCTCACGTTCTTAAGGCTTTTTGTTACTTCTCAGGGTGCCAACCACAGGGAAACGGTCCAACAGATCGAATCCCTTGGGAAAACTCTTAATGAATTCCTCGCCCTCTTCGCAAAGGGAGCGAGGAAGTATGCTAAAGTGCTCTCTCGAATGCTACACGGTTAGTCAAATCGTAGCGTTCGATTAGAAGGTCCATCTGCCGGTCCATTACTTCAGCTTTTTGAGCCATCATATGTGCCATGATCGTACCGAAATCCTCCTTGATGACCACTGGGGAATAGCTCGAAGCCTTTTTGCTAGGCTCCTGAGCATAGACTGTAGTCAATGCAACGATCAGCCCCAAAAAGATCATCCAAGATTTCCATACCCTATACTTCTTTACGTTTCGCAAACTCCTCCTCTTTTCCTTTTTGGATTAAGACCCAGATCCTCTGGCTTAAGGACCTATTTCTAAGGGGTGGAGACCAGAGGGGCCGATCCGTTACGATTTTCTTTTGGTACAGAAACTTGTGTAGATATTTACGCACAAAGAAAAGGAGAATTGAATGGGGTGAAATATGTATTTTGTAAGGAAGAACCCTGTATTTTGTGTTAAGGGTCTCAGTTCTATTTTCCAATAGGCTTTTGGAGATCGGCTTAAGGTGGGGGTTTTAATTATATCTCGAATGTGCATCCGACACACCCGTAGGAGAATCTTTGGCTTTTGCTATTGAAATTTCTGTCCTCCGTAGGTAATATAATCCATGAGTAATGAATTTACGAAGAAGATAAGTTTATGAATCTAAGATTCAATTTTTTTTTCGTCTTTATTTTACTCTTCGGGGTGCTTTTTTCTCCTCCTCCTCTCTTCTCTCAAGATGATCTATGGAAAAGGATTGATGACGGATTGTTTCTCGGTGAGTTTAATCCCCAGAAGATCACTCTCATCAAGATTGATCCAAAATATTACTCCTTTAAGCTCTTATGCGCCTCTGAAAAAGGCAACTCCCGGATGACAGCAAAGAAATGTTGTCAGAATCACAATCTTATTTCGGCAATTAACGCTGGAATGTATCAGGCAGATGGGATTAAAAATGTCGGTTATATGAAAAATTTCAATCATATGAATAACCCAAGATTAAATACCAGGTACAAAGCCCTTTTAGCCTTCAATCCGGTAGAGGCAACCCTCCCGGAGATCCAGATCATAGACATGAAATGTCAGGACTTCAAAAACTCAAGGGCAGTTATCAAACGCTTATTCAAGGCATAAGAATGATCAGTTGCAGACAGGAAAACGTTTGGGAGAAACAGGACAAGAGGTGAAGCACTGCCGCTTTCGGCATAGACAATAATGGGAATGGGCTATTCATCTTTGCTGAGGTTCCCTGTTCAGTGCATGACCTCACCAATATTTTATTGTCGCTTCCTGTTTCGCTTTACAACGCCATGTATTTGGAAGGCGGTCCCGAAGCCACTTTGTTTTTTTCGGCAAATGGGGTTGAATTTGAGAAGATTGGAAGACATGAAACAAGTTCCCATGAAGATAATTTTCCAAAGATAGCCCATCCTATTCCCAATGTCATTGGGATTGTAAAACGACTGAACTAAATCAGTTCATTCCTCTTGATTTGAACCAATTCCGTGAGGAATTCTGACCTCATATTTTTTAATATAAAATAATTGGTTTTAAGCTACGATGCTATCTAACACCTTTTCTATTTTCTTCTCCTCTCTGTCAAGATGCTGAAGGTTTTGACCCCGGCAAGTCGCACTTCGTCGATCACGCTTACCAATAATCCCACATCTATTTCTTGATCTGCCTTGATCCGTAAACAGCCTTTCTCCCTTTCAGGGAGACTGCTTTGAATGGCTACCCGCAGATTCTTTAAATCAACCCTCTTCTCCATGAAATAAAGCTCCCCATTCTTTGTAATGGTTAACATTTTGGGGATTTCTTGCATCGATTCTGCGGTGGTTGAATCAGGAAGCCTTATCTTGATTGCAGGTTCCTGAATCAAGTGTGATGTGAGCATGAAAAAAAGAAGAAGGTTAAGAACCACATCCACCAATGGAGCAATATTCAAATGGACATGGTGTCTTTTCCTTTCAAATTCCATATAGCGACCACTTTATTGTTGATATAGAGCCATATCGTGTGCTAATATTTTTATATAAAGGAGATTCGATCATGGGAAAAAAAGTGGTTATAGAATTGCCAAATAATGTGTTTAATGAAGTCATAAGGTTCAAGGAGGAGTTACATCTTAAAGATGAACAGTCCGCAATATACAAGCTTATCAGGTATGCTTTGTCACTTCCTCCGTATTTCAGAAGCTTCAACTGGGAAAATGCGGAAACCGAGGCAGACTCCGATATCGCATCAGGAAGGATTAAGGAGTTTTCATCAGCGGATGAGCTACTCGCTGATCTGAATGCATGAAGATAGTCAGAACCGAGTCCTTTAAGAAGGACTATAAACAGCTTCCACATACTGTCCAAAAGGTCTTTGAAAAGAAGATCAGGCTCTTTATGGAAAACCTTCACCATCCTTCTTTGAGGGTTAAAAAATTGCAAGGGCACAAAAATAGATG
>JBBIRT010000081.1:8732-14675 GCA_037441725.1 Deltaproteobacteria bacterium
AAAAACCCTTAAAAGTTTTTTAGCCCACATCCTTATACTTTAAATAAAGGTTTGTCGTTATCTCTTTCAGGACAAAGGCAATATCATCTGCCCGGTTCTCAAGATAGTGATGCCCAATATGGATCGGGATGGCTACCAGCAATCCAGCGGCCGTGGTGATCAATGCCTCCCAGATGCCCCCTGCAAGTATGGATGGATTGACGCTGGTGCTCTTTTCAATCACCATAAACACCCTGATCATTCCTGTCACGGTACCGGTTAAACCTAATAGAGGTTCAATCGATGCGATAAGGGCGAGCCAGCTTAGTCCTTTTTCAATCAGCCTGATCTGTTTGGTTCCAATGACAGAAACTTCCTTTTCATCACAGTTGTTTTTTAGCCCTTCGAGAATAGGCGTTAAAATTGTAGGACTGGCTCTATTTTGCAGAATATCACCCAGAGGAATTTCTAACTCTCTCAGAATTTTTCGATACTGAATAAACTTATTGATCAGTATGGCAACACCCACAATAGATCCCAGAAGTATGGGGTACATCAAAAAACCACCTTTTAGAAATAGATCAATCATCATTTCCTCTCTAATTGAAACTTTATAGGAAGAAAGACTCGGGAGGCAACGGGTCTTCCCTCTTTTTTTGCAGGGAGAAAGGTTGATTTCTTAACAGCCTCTACAGCCGCTTCCGTAAATCCATAGCCTGCCTTTTCTATCACCTCTACCTTCAGAAGGTAGCCTCTCTCATCAACGGTCAATCTCAGGAGGACTTTCCCTTCTCTGCCCAGTCTCCTTGCCATCATTGGATAGACGGGCATTTCTTTATGCAGGAAGGCAGGGGCAATAGAGGCCCCAAAGATAGTTTCAATTGGGTTACCAGTGTCACTTTCGGTCACGTTATGGTTCACGGGTTGTTGTTTTTCCATCCCGGACTTTATCCCAATCGGAATTTCATCGGTGGGCTGTTTCCCGACGCTTGACGCCATCCCGATTAATCTTTCCTCAGTAGATAAGCCGGTGTTCCCCTCCGTAATGTTTGACACAGGGGGAACGAAGAAAGCTTCTCTGCTCTCGGTTGCCGGCTGATTTACTGAATATGATTCTAACCTTTTAGGTTTATCCTCGATTTTCTCTATCTGTTCCTTATTAACTTCCTTCACTGGTTCGGCCTTATTTATTGAATTTGATTCAATCCTTATAGACTCCTCCTTAACTTCCTCTTCTGACTCCTTCTTAACTTCTCTGACAGGTTCAGCATTATCTTCCCTAACGGGTTTTATTATCTCTGGTTCTTTTATTTGCGGTCGGGGACTAAAGAAAGCTTCTTTGTCTTCGGCTGCAGGCTGAATGATTGATTTTGATTCAATTTGTATAGGTTCCTCCTTGGTTTCCCTCACCGGATCCTTGATCGGTTCCTCCGGGGTTACCTCCACTGCTTCCTTCTTGACTTCCTTGACCGGTTCGACCATCTCTGGATTTTGGATTTTGAGACGGGGAGCCTTGGTCGGTTTGATGATTTCTTTCACCGGCTCAGGCTGAGACATCTTTGTTTCCATTTGTGTCTTCACCGACTCTAGCGGGATACTAATATCTTCAACGGAAACAAATAATTCCATATCGTGGATGTGTGGTTTTATCCCCATCGATACTGGTATCGAAAAGACCAGTATATGGATTAAAATTGAAAGGATAAATGTAAACGGCTTCTTTACTGATACGATACCTGATGGAGATTTTATGCTCTTCATATTTTAACCAACAGAAACCCCGAAGGGGATCACTTCAGCAAGAGACATAACTTTCAAGGAGTACATTTTTCCTGCCATGGGCCAATCTTTAGCCAGGGATTGACACCTGGTCGAGCAAAGTCCTCAGGGGCTAAACCGCCTTCAAGCGGAATTTCTTTAATTACCCTGAGATAACTTCTATACTCATCTTCATGTTCGATCATCCATTGAGCGAGCCTTAAATTATCTATTAGAGAGGGTTTTTGGCCTTCCTTAAAGCCAGCATCACTCCTCAGCCTGTCCCATGAAAAACCGAGAACGATACCATTGCCCTTCTTTTCCTTCCTGTTGTAGCGAAAATATAACCCCGCAGCATCCTTTGCCTCGGCAGAAAGACAAGCCGTGTCAGATTCCGTGAGAGGAATGACTGCCATGGACCGTTTTCCCACGGTTGCATTCAGGATCGCCTGGAGGGCATCATCTTTGCAATAGGGGGGACTCGCAATGATGTAATAGCTCTCTCCTTTAGAAACCGGGAATTCGTTAAGAAGATATTTGGCAATATAATAACCGCTGGTGACCCCTGGACAGAAATGATCATGAAAGAGGATGGCGTTTCGGAGTTCCATGGAGATCCCTCTATTCCAGAGCCAGGTAATCATATAAAGACGCATTTCATTTCCTCCGAAGACTCGATCCTTGACCTTATGCTCCAAGGTCTCCAGCTTTTTTGAAAGGGAGAGAAATTCTTTTTCGAAGGCATCTATGGAGAAAGGTCTATCCAATAGCTTGCGAAGTCCTTCATTGCTGTCGAGGCCCTGCACTTCAATATATAGACTGTTGTCCCGAGTGGCATTGTAAAAAAGAAAAAGAGGGGTTTGTTTGGAGCATCATGGAGAGCCAGGAGATTTCCTTTTCCCTGAGTTGCACCAGTGAATTTTACGAGGGCATCCAATACCGGCGAGCTGTCTGCCATTCCGATCCGGACATAGCCTGCATTGGTAATCACAAGGATCCTCTCCCCGTGTGCAGTTCCCAGCCGCTTTATAGCATGATTAGCTGCATTTGTACCGAGAGCAAATACATCCTCATAAGAAGAACATCGACTCTTCCCCGGATATGCTAGACCTACAAAGGCTGCAATGAACAATACAATCATCACCAACGAAATATTTTTTTTCACCATGATGATGCCCCTTTCTTATTTTATATAAAGATCGATCATATCAAATAACTTCTGTCAGACTGCTGAAACAAAATTCCTTTCAGCAGCCTGATTACCTTCGGTCAGATCCATCCTTCCCGCGCCAACGAAACCTTCCCCTACTCTGACGAATTTCCAATAAAGAGGATTAGAATCGATAGGTAACTTGTCCCGTTACAAATATACCCGGTGCCTTGTCATCGGCGCTTTCCATATATTTTTTGTTCAATAGGTTCTCAGCGCTCACGGAGAGGGTCAAACCTTTCAGAACCTCTTTCCATATTTTAGCGTCAAAGGTTGTGTATCCGCCTATTCGATCAATGGTTTGGGTCATTTCATTCGTATAGACAAACTGGTGGTTTTTATACCGGCCTAGGAGGCTCATATTCACATAAGGATTGAGCCATGTGATTCCCCCTTTCACCTGATGGTTCGGAGTGCGGGTCAGTTCATCTCCTTCGATGGATGGCTTCTGGTCAAACTGATCGATTTTGGCCTTGTTGTATGTATAGTTCAGGAATGTGGTGAGGCCCTTTGTCAGCTCAAAGCGGGCTTCGATTTCCATTCCATAGGAAATGACTTTGTCAATATTTTCTCTTTTGTAAAGTGGCCGCCCGCTGAGCGATTCTCCAGTCGGGACATAATAAAGAAAGTCTTTTCCAATGGAATAATAAAATGATGAGGTAAAGTTGAGCTTTTTCAGAGGCGAATAATCCAGACCGACTTCGAATGAATCGATCTTCTCCGGATCCAGTTTGGGATTGGCGACCTTATAGATGCCCCACATGATTCCTGATCGACATAGGTCATCGAGAATGGAGGCTCGGAATCCCCTGCCATAGGAAGCATAGGTGCTCAGCTCCGGTAACCATCTGTATCGTGCCGATAGGCGGGGAGAAAGTGCAGTCCAACTGTTTTCCCTCTGCCTCCCATTAAGTTGATTGAAAGGGCTAACAGTCGAAAAGAAACTTCCGTCAAAGAATTTCGCATAGTCCAACCTCAAACCTCCCACAATAGATAGGCTCTCCTTAAAGAAAGACATCTCATCCTGAAGCCAGAGGCCATAGATTCTCAGTCGGCCTTCATTGTCCGCTCGATCTGCAGAGGTTTTATAAATATCCGAGGCATCGACTCTCCCCTCGCGGATATCTCCACCGATTGTGAATAGGTTATTGGTAAAGATCGGTGTTGAGAAACTACTGTCAATTCCCATGTCGGTTCGGTCCGAATCGACATCGAATCGGGTATAAGTCGTTCCCCTCAGACGCTCGCTCACCCGCTGATAATTTTCGGTCTGCCAGAATACCTTGGCCTGCCACCTCATATCTCCGGACCCGCCCTGATAGCGAAGTGAAGTGGCCCAGGTGTCAAAATCCCGATGGATACCATTTTCAGCAAAATACTTAGTGCCCTCTCCGCGTTTATCATTATAGTAATCTATTTTTAGCCCAATAGAATTTAGTTTGTTGAAGTCATAGCCCACGCTTGCGCTTCCGATCCCTTCTTCCGTAAATCTTTTTACAGTATATTGTGTACGATCCTCACGAGGCGTGGAGATATATCCGTCACTATTGAGGTAATGACCTGATGCCCTGGCATAAAAGCCCGAATCCCCCTTTGGGAGACTTCCGGATAAGTCGAAATCGCCTCCGTAAGTATGGTAGGTGCCATAAAAACTGCTGATGGCACCCTTGAATGGTTTATCCGGTTTACCGGTAATGATGTTGATCACTCCTCCCATGGCATTATTACCGTAAAGGGAAGAAGCAGGTCCTTTGAAAATTTCAATCCGTTCAATATCATTGATGTTGATCCGGTTGAAATTGACCTCGCCTGTGTCGCTTTTGTTGATGGGTATCCCGTCAACCAATACCAGAGTTCGGGCTCCTTCATTAGAAAGTCCTCTGAGTGTGGCGCTGGCCCCAAGGCTGTAAATTCCGTTTCCCCTGATTACCGTCAATCCCGAAATGTATCGTAAAATATCATCCACCTTGCTTGCGCTTCCGCTGTACTGTTGAATCTCTTCCTTTGAAATTACTTCGACCCTGCCTGGAACCTCATCAATAGTCCGTTCCGTTTTTGTCGCAGTCACCACAATCTCTTCAAGCGTTATTTCTTTTTGTGCCTCTTGTGCCAACCCGATAGAGATACAAAGCATCAAATTAATAATGGTCACAACCAATGTTCCTTTCATTCGTTTCATAAAACTCCTCCTTATAGTCTTTTCTCACCCCCTTTCTTGTGGTAGAATAGTTTTCAAGGGGGCATGGTTTGTTGGGATGCTTCCCTGTGGGCAGGGCGTGAATCTGTCTGCGCGGACGGTCACGCCCTGTCCCAAAATAGAACTTATCAACTACTTGCTTTGGGGCCATCCCTCTTCCACCAGCGCATCAGAATTCGCGATGTGTGCTTGATCCATAGATGGCCATCTTTCAAGATGATTTTCTTCTTCAAATCACTCATTTCGTGGGGTTGGGGTACCCTTCCTTTTATAAAAGTCCAGTGCTCAACCACTTCATTGAGATGATGATAGGCATAGGAGTTATCCACCTCAAAAGATTTGGTAAAGACGGTGGTGTAATCTCCGAATGGCCATTTCATACAAATCGCGGGCGGCTCAAGCTCTGTAATCAGGACAACATTTCTTGGGCCCGTCCGGAATATCTTTGTAAGCGCCATTTCAAAGCCGATCTGTGTCAGGTGAAGGGTGTTGCAGGCAATGACGAGATCGTAATCTGAGTACTCATCACAGGGAACTTTTTCCCATGTCCGTTCATCTACGTTTAACCCATCAATCCTGTTTTTAAATACTTCTTCATACAATAGATTTCTCATGCCGACAGAGGGCTCAAGGGCTGTTACCTCACAGCCCCGAAAATAAAGAGGAATAGAGAGAATGCCATTTCCTGCACCGATATCCAGAACCTTCCAATTCGGTCGGGTCATTGCTTTAAGCACCTCAATGATATTCTCATGGTAATGCGTATGCTCAATCCAAAGCTTATACCATTTGGCATAGA
>JBBIRT010000082.1:0-14651 GCA_037441725.1 Deltaproteobacteria bacterium
TGCATTCAAAAGTTTTGGAATTACACCTCTCCATTCATTCTTGGAAGTTTTTCAGAGCTCTCTATCCCAAATCTTGACAAAGGAAGCTGAAGATGTCAAGGAGAAAAAATAACCAAGAGTAATGCATCACTGAAGTTGGGAACCCTATTAGAGTCAGGCTGGAATATCTCCGACATCCCTCCCTAATTCCCCGAATGAGTGGGGCATTACAGCCAAGGAGTCTTCCCCGAGATCTCTGAAAAAGTCCCTGAAAGACTGGGGAGGTGGGATTTCAAATCCTTCGAATACGGGCTTTAGAAATGAATTTGCTAAGCATCGTTTAAGGGAAAAATAAGTATTTTCAGGTCGTTCACCAATAGTGCCAAACGATAGACGGTGTCCGATCGAAGGCTTTTCCATCCCACCTCCCCAGTCTAAAAGGTTTTTTAAAATAGTTTTTCAGAGGTCTCTTCCACAAAACTTGACAAAGTGATTTCGAATTTGTTAAAAGGAATTTCAAAAATGGTATCCAGGTGAAGGGAACCCCGTAATTCCTTTAAAAGGATGAGTCGGGGACGGACCCGCCGCTGTATTCGGGGACGAAACTTGTAAATAGCCACTGGTCACAACGACTGGGAAGGCACAAGGATTAGGAAGATCCGAGAGTCAGAAAACCTGCCTGGATATTCTTCACTCAATGGTCTTCGAGGATAAGACTGTGAAGGGTACAAGCGGGTAAAAATCCCCAGTCTTTCATACGAAGGCTGGGGATTTTTTTTGGGCCCTTCCTCCCTTTAATCCTGGACCATAATAGATGCAGAATCGAACCTGAATCCATTGTGGTTTAAGGATTCCTGAACCTGTATGGGTTTGAGATCAACAAAATTTTTTGGGAGGTGCTTTATGAAACATTTTATTTCAATCGTTTTGTCTTTGAGCCTATTTACTTTATTCCCATTCTGTCTCTTTGCCCAAGAAAAGGAGATTGTCCTTGAAGAAGTGGTTGTTACCGCTACCCGAGATGCTCAAGAGATCCGAAAAATCCCAGCCAATGTTACTGTCATTACCCGAGAAGAGATTGATCGATCCAGTGCCCAAAATACAATTGATCTTTTGAAAGATGAAGTTGGGGTGGTTGTCCGGAATCTATTAGGAACAGGAAAGAGTGCCTCTGTGGATATTAGAGGTTTTGGAGAAACAGGTCCCTTGAATACGCTTGTCCTGGTGGATGGCAGGAGGGTAAATGAAATCGATTTGAGCGGGGTTGATTGGACCCAGATCCCTCTTGAACAAATTGAACGGATTGAGGTGGTTCGTGGTTCTGGGAGTGTCCTTTATGGTGATAATGCGGTTGGAGGGGTCATCAATATTATTACAAAGAAACCTGAAAAGCCTTTTTCAGCTAAAGGGGAGATCATTAGAGGCAGTTACCTATATCATAAGGAGAGTGGTTCAGGGAGTGGAAAATGGGGCCCCTTTTCTGCCATCCTGAATGCTGACTATAGCTCTACAGAAGGATATCGTGAGAATGGTTTTTTAAGATATAAAGATGCTGGAGGAAAAATTAACTTTGATATGAATGAAGATATTCATTTTGACTTCAGCGGAAATATTCATCAAGATGAAACAGGTTTGCCCGGGGCCCTTTTAAAAAGTACCTACAAATTGGATAGACGTTCTGCGCGCTATCCCTATGATAAAGCTGAAACAGAAGATGGTTTTGGAGCCCTTGGATTCAGGGCTAAATTATGGGAGATGGGTAGAATTGAATCTACCCTATCTTACCGACATCGAGAGGTACTCAGTTACTTTCCCTTTTATTCTTTCAAGAGCAAAACCAATATAGACACCTGGGGATTTACTCCAAAATATATCCTTGAAAAGCCCATATGGAGCTTTCCAAACAAATTGACCGTGGGGCTTGATTTCTATACCTCTGAATCAGATCAGTTTTCAGAATCAGCTTACTCAGGGCCTAATCTGTTAGAAGTAAAAAAGAGATCGACAGGAATTTATCTATTGGATGAATTTTCCATCCTCCCTGAGCTGATCTTATCTTTGGGGTACAGACATGAATGGGTAATCTTCCGTCTCTCTCAGGATGTCCCAAGCTCTAAAGATAGAGCCAGAGATTGGGAACCGGCGTGGAATATCGGTTTAGATTATCTCTTTGCAAAGCGATCTTCAGCATTCATCAATATAAAACGGAGTTTTCGTTTCCCCGCAACAGATGAATTGATTCAATATATAATAGACCCAATCACCTGGCAGATTACTGAAGTCAGGGCGAACCCTGATCTAAAACCTCAGAGGGGTTACCATTATGAAGCAGGGTTACGCCACGCCTTTACCGATCAAATTGAAGCCAATCTCACTTTCTTCTGGAATGATCTAAGGAATGAAATCTTTTTTAATCCATTAACTGGGAGCAACGAAAACTATTCTAAAACCCAACGCAGAGGGATCGAGGCAGGAACCACAATCAAACCCTTCTCGTGGCTCACCCTTTGGGGGAATTATAGTTATATTCGGCCAATCCTAAAGGCAAGGCCTTTCTCAGGGAATGACATCCCATGTGTGCCAAGACATAAAGGTTCCCTTGGAGGAGATTTTAATTTTGGGAGAGGTTTTCTTTTCACCACCCGATTAAATGTGGTTGGGTCCCGCTATTTTATTAGTGATTGGTCAAATCAAGTTGAGAAAATGGATGGATATTATAGCTGGGATGCAAAGCTTTCCTATTCCTGGAAAGGATTAAAAGCCTACTTGGGTGTAAACAATCTTACTAATCGAAAATATTCGGAGTATGGAGTTCTTGACTACATTAATCGGCCCAATTATTATCCATCACCAGAAAGGAATTTCTTTGGAGGGGTTTCTTATACCTTTTAGAACAAAACGAGATTTCTGAAAAAGTCCTTAAATGACTGGGAAGGCAGGGTTCCAAACCCTTCGAATGCGGGCTTTAGAAGTGAATGGACTAAGCATCGTTTAAGGGAAAAACAAGTATTTTCAGGGGATTCATCCATAGGGATGAAAGATTATAGGTATCCGCTCGAAGGCTTTTCCACCCCACTTCCCAGTCAAAAAATTCGTTTTAAAAACTTTTCAGAGGTCTCAAAACTAACTCTTGACACATTTTGATGATTGTAATATAAATGGATTTATTCAGGATGCCGGGTTAGCTCAGTCGGTAGAGCAGAGGACTGAAAATCCTCGTGTCCGTGGTTCGATTCCGCGACCCGGCACTTTTCTTTTAACCTTATAGGGCAATTTCGGTTGCCCTATTTTTTCATCAAAGGAGGTACGAGATGTTTCTTTCCCTGATCATCAAGGGAGGCCCCATCATGATCCCCATCATCGTCCTTTCCATTGTTGCCCTCGCCATCATCTTAGAACGATATTGGGTCCTCTTAAAGATTCGAATCAACTTCCAGCAGTTTGCTCAGGAGATTTTTCTTCATTTGGAAAGGGGCCATCTTCAAAAGGCCTTGGAACGGTGTGAAAAGGTGAGACATCCGATTGGAGAGGTCTTTAAATTGGGAATTCTCAACTATAAACTCAGACGAGAAGAATTAGAGGCCATCATGGAACGGGAGGGAGATGAACAGATTCAATATCTTGAACGATACTTAGGGGCCTTGCTCATTATTGTAGGGGTAGAACCGATGCTCGGGTTTCTGGGGACGATTATTGGTCTCATTAAGGCGTTTATGGCCTGGGAGCAGTTGGGAAGCAATATTACAGTTAGCGCCTTAGCTGCTGGGATCTACCAGGCAATGATCACCACAGCTGCTGGTCTGAGTGTAGCCATCCCTGCTTTCATTTTTTACCATTTGATTATAGGAAAGATTAAGAGCCATGCACAAGAGATGAGTTATTATGGCAATGAACTGGTCGATCTCATTGTTTCACGGAGAGAAGGGGGTGGGCGATGAGAATTAAAATACATCGAGAGACCTATGTAAGACTGGAATCTTTAGCGATCACAGATATCATTCTCAATATCTTTATTTTTTTCTTCACGGCCTTCAGTCTGGTCTACACCTTCAATCCAATCAAAGAGTCTCGTATCATTGTAAAGCTTCCTCAAGCAGATATCAAATCACCAGTAGATCAAACCGAGCCAATCATTGTGACTATCAATCAGAGAAACGAAGTTTTTCTTAAAAATCAACCCAAAAACCTCAGAGATCTGAGGGTAGAACTACAATCCCTCATCGCCTTTAATAAAACAAGGCCTGTCATTGTACGGGCAGATAAGAGTGTGGTTTTTGATCGGGTCGTTCAGGTTCTCGATGTTGCAAAGAATGCAGGGGTTGAACGTCTGGGTATTGCAATCGAAGAGAGACGACAGCAATAGAAATGATTTACCTTAGATTGTCACAAATTCCTTCCTCCCTGATGAAAATTTAGTTACAAATTAATAAGAACCGAGTAAAAGATGAAATCTTAAACCTCCAATTAATAAAATCCTCTTTTTTTCAGAATTTCCTCGATAGCTAATAGTTCACCTTTTCACTTATATTTTAGTTATGATTAATGAGATAGATAATATTTAAATTTCATTATGATAATTTATAAAACTCTCATTTTACTTTTCCTTTAAATCTATAATTATTGGATATTATTAATAAATATTTCTATCATTTTTTAATTATTTTCTTGACTTTTCAATATATTGTGTTTTAAAATAATTACGTTTCTAAATGTAGGTTGGAAATTTAAAGGGTGGGTTAATTAGTTAAGAAGGGGGATAGAAAATGAGTTATTTAATTTGCGATAAGAGAAAAGGGAGTCCTAAAATTCACATAGAAGTCTGTAAAAGGAAATGTAAATTAATTCAGGAATGCAAGACTTATAAGGAGTTTATTCACAATTTGGAAAAAAAGGCTGCATAAAGACCTCCCTGCCTTTTAAAAGGCAGATATATCACCCCTCCTTTCTGGTTGGAGCCGATTCTTTTATTGAATCGGCTCTATTTTTACCTATATCCCCCAGTTCATATTGAAGAATGCTTAGAAGGCAGAGGCTTGCAGTTTCAGCCCGCAAGATCCTTTTCCCGAGATTGACGGGAAGAAATCCTGACCCTTTTGCCTCTTCGATCTCTTCTTTACTAAATCCTCCTTCAGGTCCAATGACAAAGAATATGCTCCTCTTTTCGATTGGCCTTTCTATCATCTCTTTCAAATTATATCCTTCCCTTTCCCAGAGAATGAGGCGAATGGATTCAGGGGAAGCCTTTCTGATCATTTCTGAATAACTCTGAATGGGTTCGACTATTGGAACCATCGTTCTTCCACATTGTTTTGAGGCCTCCATAGCAATTCTTTCCCATCGGTGGTGGCGTTTCAACTTAGGTGATTTTTCCAAAAGAGGAACAGACCGAGATGAGAAAAAAGGGATAATCTTGCTTACCCCAAGCTCTGTAGATTTCTGCACCACATAATCCATCTTCTCCCCTTTCAGCAGGCTCTGGGCCAAGGTCATTTTAAGAGGAGATTCCTTTTCTGGAAAGAGAAGATCCTCAATCTTAATCAAAACAAAGGTTGGGCCATCTTCAATGATCGTCCCATAATATTCTTTTCCTGATCCATTAAAAGTAATAATTTCATCACCAGGTTTAAGTCGAAGAACTCTTCGAATGTGTTTGACCTCACGGCCTTCAATTCGAAGGATTCCATCTTTCATCTGAGGTTGGGGGACATAAAATCGGGGCATCTCTTAACTCCACCTTATCTCAATATCCCCTCGAAATCTTATGACTCTTTCCTTTCACTTTCTTTTAAAGGTGAGGCAGATCCATTCCCCCATTTGAGTCATTTTCATGGGTTGCAGTAATCCAGTTTCCAAATAATGTTGGCTCATCCTTTCCTTTTCCTCCTCCAATATCCCGGAAAGGATTAGAAAACCTTTCCTGCGAAGGCGGTTCAGAAGAGACTTTCTCATCCTCATCAAACTCTTGAAATGGATATTGGAGATAATCAGATCGAACTTCCTGTTAATATCACCAATCCTCCCCTTTCTTATCTTGACTACTTTAGAGACGAGATTTCCTTCAACATTCTCGCGTGCATTCTCTATGGCCACTCCATCAATGTCGATTCCCAAGACCTCCTTAGCTCCTAATTTGGCAGCAATGATGGAGAGGATCCCTGACCCTGTTCCCACATCGAGGACAGAAAGCCTCTTTTTTCTCAACCTCTTCTCAAGAGCCTGTATGCAGAGGAGGGTCGTGGCATGCGTCCCCGTACCAAAGGCCATTCCCGGTTTAATGTCGATACTCATCACTCCTTTTTTTAACTGAATGTTGGCCCATGGGGGTTTCACTAAAATTTTCGATGTCACCTGTTTAGGCTTAAAAAATCTCTTCCAATTCTCAGCCCAATCCTGTTCGAGTAAAGAAGAGGTTTTTATTTGGAATGAAGGGGTTTGTTTCATCATTTCATTTAGGGATTTTAAATAGTTGCGGAGAGAGCGGAGAATTTTTCTTCCTTTTCCATTTTGTGGGAGGTAGATCTTCAAATTTACAAATGAATCATTTCCACCGGTTTCCTCCACTCCTGTAGCTCCTTGTTCGAACATGAAGTTTGAAATGGCATCTACATAATCCTTGGGAAGACTCAATTCTAAAACCGACCACTTTTTCATCAATGATTTAAACATGATAAACTATCCTCTCCCTTTCATAAAAAGAGGAGGGGTTGGAAATGGAGTGAAAAAAGGAAGCCATTGCCTCGAACAATTCCTTTTTCCCTTTTAATCCAAATAGACCCGTACGGAAAGAAGAGACAGAAGGTAGGCCCTTGGTATACCAAACCATATGGCGGCGAATTTTTTTGATCGCTTTTTCCTCCCCATCATGTTCTACCAGTAAGATAAAGTGATATTCAATTAATCTCTGTATTTCTTCCCAAGAAGGACGGAAGCTCATTTTCTCTTCACTTAAAGGGAAGTGATTTGGACTAAATATCCATGGATTTCCCAATGCTCCTCTCCCAATCATCACCCCATCACAACCTGTCTCTTCCATCATCCTTTTGGCCAACCGAGGGGTAGTCACATCACCATTTCCAATCACAGGAATTTGAACGGTTTCTTTTACCTCTCTAATCAGGTGCCAATCTGCCTGACCACAAAACCCCTGAACTTTCATCCTGGGATGGATTGAAATGGCATCGACCCCACATTCCTCTGCAATTTTTGAGATATCAATGGCATTGATATGTTCTTTATCCCAGCCGGAGCGAATTTTAATGGTAAGAGGAATTCTGAGCTTTTTCTTCACCTTACTAAGAATGCTCCTAACCTTTTCCGGAAATTGCATGAGGGCAACTCCTGCTCCTGCCTCAACCACCTTTTTTGCAGGACAACCCATATTAATATCTATTCCATCAGCTCCCCTGGTTTCTACCATCTCTGCTGCCTCAGCTAATACCTCAGGATTGGAACCAAAGAGCTGAACCCAAACAGGATGTTCATCCTTGTAAATTCTTATCCCCGATTCTCCTTTCCGTAGTAATCCCTCTGCACTAATCATCTCAGTGAAGACTAAACGACAACCATTCTCTTTGGCAATCCTACGGAAGGGATAGTCTGTGATCCCTGACATGGGTGCCAAAATGAGGGGATGATCCAGTTGGAGATGACCGAGTTTCATGGTTAAATTCGAAGATTAAATTAATAAATCCAAATCCAAAAAGGTTCATTTCTTATTTTCATCCCAGTGCCTCTTGATCAATTGAACAGCCTCGTCAATCCGAAGAGGATCTCCGAAATCGAGCCCTTCCCTCCTTAGTCCTTTAAAGAGTTTGGTCAGGGTGGGTTCTTCGAGATTGAAACTTTCTAATTCTTTAAATCTTCCAAAGATCTCTTCTGGCCTCCCACGCTCACTGAGGTTTCCATGGCCGTGCATGAGATAGAGGATGTCAGTAATTTCTGGAACCAAATCAACTTCATGAAGGGTCATGATGAAGGTGATTCCTTTCTCCTGATTCAAGACATTCAGGATTTGGATCAGATCCCTTCTCGAAACAGGGTCCAGTCCTGTAAAGGGTTCATCCAGGATGAGGAGTTCAGGTTCCATCACCAGCGCCCCTGCTAAAGCAACCTTCTTTTTCTCTCCGCCAGAGAGATAATGGACAATCTTTTTTTGAATGGATTCAAGATTTAAACTCTCTATCACGGATTTAGCCATGGATTCAGCCCTTCTTTTCTCAATCCCATAATTCAATGGAGCAAAGAGGATGTCATCATAAACCGTTGGGCCGAGGATCTGTTCGTCTACATCCTGCATGACCACCCCGATCTTTTTTCTGATCTTTACAAATTCCTTACTTGGATCGACTCCAAAAACCCTGACACTCCCATCCTTTGGAACAAGCAATCCTAAGAGATGTTTGAGTAAGGTGGTCTTTCCACAGCCGTTAGCCCCTAAGATGGAGACCCTCTCCCCTCGATTGACAATAAAATCGAGGCCACAAATCTGGATTTTGGTCATATCCGGATAGACATGGGTGATACAATCCACTTTGACGATACTTTCATCTTGTTCTATCGTCATGATCTTCCTCTGTAATAGATCTTATTTTTAAATCCTCTTAGCATCAGCGATTCATTCATTTTTTCACTGGCATCAATCCCTTTGATAATCAAATGGCCAAAGGCATTGGAAATATTGATCAGGCTTCTCCAGGGGTGCCTCCACTGGAATCCTCCTCGAAGGTAAAGAGCATGCTGGGTCTCTTCAAGGATATTAAGGAGGATAAAGATCGATCGGTAGGTGAGAAAAAGAGCGGTCACGAATGGGGAGGGCAGTACTCTCCCAAGGGTTGAAAAAATCAATGGATAAGGAGTGGTGGCAAGAAGGAGGACAACCCCTATGGAACCACATAGGACCTTTAAGAAGATCAGGAGGATAAAATGGATTTGAAATGATGAGATGAAGATGAAAAGGACGGCAAAGATCAATGGGTAAAGAGTTAGAGAGAAAATCCTGAATGGAATCCTTGAGAGGAAGAAGAAGGTAAGAAGAATCCCATAGAGGAGAAAAAATCCAAAAAGACTTTTTAATACAACAATAGCCAACAGAACAAAGATCATCCCAATGATCTTGACTTCCGGGGAAAGGCGATGAAAAAAACTATTCCTCTCCACTGCCAGATAATCTAAATAGGAAAGTTGAATCATGAGATTTCCTTCTCAAGATTTAAAAGGTCAGGTCTCAAACGGTAGATATACCGACCAATCAGGGTGGTGATCAATCCTTCCAGCAACCATCCAATAAAACCCAGGGGGAGGATAATAGAAACAAACCTTCTAAGATTCACTTCCCCCTCCATTCTCTCTCCTTCGTGCTGTTCTTCCTCTTCCTGAGAGAGGTGAAATTTAAAGATGCCTCCCTCCTGGTGATGCATTAATTCTTTGTAATGGGATGTTCCTAAACTGACCACACCAATCATGGCGAGAGTAGAGATGAGAAGGGCAATGAAAGTGGCACCAAAGGTTACCGGTGCGACCTTCTTTAAAACCCTATAAAAGAGGTGAAAAAGATAATATCCCAATATTCCTTCAATTGAAAGAATCAGGGTGTTAAGGCCGATGACCGTCATCCCACCATGTCCAAAAAGAGCTAAAATAAGGTTGACCACCAGGGTTGCCAGAAATATAAGAGAAGGCCCTAATAAAATTCCAGAGATGACAGTTAAGTTAACGTGGTAAGCGATGGGGACAATCTCCACTGCAGCCCCCAATACCATAATCGCAGACATCATGCCCAGCAAAGGGAATCTCCTGGTCAATTCTTCTTTTTTAATCCATCGAAAGAGAATGGCCCCTACCAGAATGGCTACTATATACCCCGAAGCCCAGAGCCACACTGGTAGAACCCCATCGGGGAGATGAATATGAGACATTTTCCTCTCTGATTTTCCTAATTACCCATTGCCCGTTGATGCTTGGACTCTATAAGGTTTACATGCTTTACAATATCCATAGAAATTGAATTGGTGATCGGTTAACTCATAACCTGTTAAGTCTCTCACTTTTTTAGACCAATCCGAAATATCACAAAAATTCAATTCTACAACATTCCCGCATCCCTTGCAGAGGATATGATGATGGTGCTCTTTAGACTCACAGAGTCGATATTTAACGCTTGAACCATTGGTCACTTTAAAGGCCATGCCGAGGGATTCTAAGAGTTCAAGGACACGATAGATAGAGGTCAACCCAATCTTTCTATGCTTTTTGATAAGGGATTGATAGAGCTCCTGTGGGCTTAAAAGGTTTTTAGCTTGGGATAACTCCTGATAAATCAAGACCCTTGGATAACTCAACCTCAACCTTTTTTCCTTTAAAGCTATTTTAAAAAGCCTTTTATTCATAAGATGTTATTTAAAAATTGAAATTTTTTTCAATAAAAATTTTAATATTTTGTGATCAAAGTTTCAAGCCTCACCTCTTCCTTGTAAACAAACGGGGTTGGAATCTTAAGTCCTAAATGTTTAAAAAAGCTGAGTCGACGGAAGCTTCTGGAGGCGTTTGGCATTATAACCCAGATGGATTAAGATCTCCTCAGTGGCCTTGAGGAGCATCTCTTGATATTTTTCAACGTCGTAGGTGTGGTCGGGTCTGACGAATGGAAAAGGAGCGACCCGGTCTGACTTATTCTTGGACTGGGCATCTCTGATTAAATAGCAGAGCCTCTCACCAGGATGAATTTCGATTCCGAAATCTTCCAACTGCTGGGCAGCTAGGGCTGTCAGGCTATCTACCTGATAGGCATTGGGCTCTCGGGAGATCCTCTTCCGGATGATCAAGTCCTCTTTCCTCGCCTGGCCCTCCCTCAACTTCATGTGATATTCGAGAAAAAGGTCTAAGACCTCTGGGATCCTCGATTCAAAATCCTTTCGGTCCTTGGTGTCTGATAAGGTCTCTAACATTTTCATCTGAGCCTCTTGGATCAATGGGGGAATATCACTTCTTCGAAATGATAAACCTCTCGCTTTGATCTTCCCATTTTTAAAGAGTCCGAAATAACGGTTGGCCACCGGGCTTTCGGGATTCCCTTTGGAAGGGAGAAAGACCATCCATCGATAAATCCCCTCCAGGCTCATCGTAGTTCCTGTGACCTCGCTGATCTTTCGACAGAGTTCAAGAACCTCTTCTTCTCCGAGGCCTTTCTTATGAATCCAGAGGGAATCCGTAATGGCATGGAGGAGTTCGAACCCTTCAGCCTCACAGATCTCCTTGGCCTGAAGAAGGCATTCTCTTCCAAAGGCAGTCACTGCCTCATGGGCCTCAATTCTTCCAAACCTGGCATTCCTATAGCCTAGATATCCGAAACACGTCACAAGCATCCATTTAAGCGCTGTTTGCTTTCGGTTGTAAATCTCAAATCCTTCCGCCCCTCCTTCTTTGCCTTCTGCCTCTTTTGCCATTTTCTTCAGCCAGGCCCTTCTTGCCAGGATGGGTTTAAGAATCTTGGGCACGATCCCTTCCCTTTTCTCACAAATCGTATATCCAACCTCAGGAACCCTCTGATTTTCACAACATCCACAGAGCACGGTCTCCGGAGAGATATTGTGGATGGCCATCATGGTAGGATACATCGAGGCGAAGTCAATCTCTGCAACGTCTTCGAATATCCCTAACTTTGGCTGGAAGACGAGGCCTCCCTTATCTGCGACGAGGAGATCCCATGCCGTTTTGAATCGTTCTGGTTCTCCTTTCCTCCAAGGGATGAGAATCCCTTCCTGAAAGGCTCGTTCAAGTTGGATGGAGGTAATCGCTGTTCCTGGAGAGGTACGGGCCATTCGCTGAACAGGAATCTTTGCCAGCCTTGAGAGTTCAATCACTCCTTCCATCCCTGACTCTCCATAAAGGAAGGAGTTTCTCCGATCGATATGCCATCTTCCGAAAAAGAAATGGGCAGGGGCACGATAATAGGTCCTGCCGTAAGAGAAGTAAGAGAAGCCCTTTGGATGGATTTCTCTTTTTATAGGATAAGGCTCCCGATCCCACGGGACAGAGGTTCGGCCTCTCCTCTCAGCAGAGAAGAGAAGCGGGAGGAGGGAGGCGTCTCCATCATCGCTCAGGATCACATCAGGATCGAACTGTTTAAAAACCTTCCCAATCTCTCCCATATCGATTGCCTCCATCTCCATCCGATATCCCTCACATTCTAAGATGAGGGACCTCTGATGAAAGGATTCTTCTTCTGTACGAAGCTCCATCACCCGAAGATCAGGCATTTTGCCATCATTCATCCACACCGATTCAGATGGATCGGCATGAATTTCGAAAATCCGAGCTCCTTCAGCCTCGATGAGGCATCGGCCGGTGGGGAAGATTCTTCTTTCATAAAGGTAGGCTTGAGGTAAAGGGAGGTCACAATTATAAAAAGTCATCTTTTCCTCCCATGAGGAAAGCATTCGAGGAAGTTGGGCATAATGGTCCGAATCTGTAACTTCAATCTCCATCACTTCAACCTCTTTACCAGTCCAGAATTCCACCTTTCGAGTCCACTGGTATCCTGCTGCCTGTTGCCTTTTATGGAGAGATTGGAAAAGATCGAGAAGATCCTTCTTCTTCCCCTGAGCATAGAATCGAGGACGAAAGGGATCCTCCAGTCGACGAACCCTCCCATCCTCCTCCTTAATCCAGAGGATCATCGATGAGCCCAAAGGATAGAGATCGAAGAGCCATCCTTGAAGTTTCATGGGCCCTCAATCCCTCTTCCCTTCTTCTATCATCTTTAATTTTGATCTCAATTCCACCAAGGCCTTTTCATGCTCAATGAGAATGGAGATAAGGATTGTCTCAAAAGGCCAGGGTCTCGAAGCATAGACTCCAGCTTGTACATGAAGCCTGGCTTCTTCAAAGAGTCGGTCGAGAAACTCTTGATCCTCTTTTCTTAAGCCCCTTCGAAACTTTCTCCACTCCTGGACCTCTTGCTCTAAGACCTTACTAAAAGGAATAACGGTTCTTCCCATAAACCACCCCTCGCTTGATAAGATTTTCTGTCCCATCTCTGTCAGATGAGTCTATTTCGCCACGTTTTAGCGAGGCATTACTTTTTTCTAAAATCACCCTTAGTCCTTCATCATCCAGACTTATCCTCCAGACCCGATTAGAAAATTGAGAGAGCCTCTTCATGAAATAGTTCCTCCTCAAATCTCTTGAAGGCTTTTTCCCCACCTTAGCAAAAGTTGGGAAGGGAAGAGACCCATGAAAACGATTCGACTGGAAGAGAAGGAAAGGGATCCCTTCCAAAGCCATTTCTTCCATCCTTTTTATCGATCTCTCAAAGAGAAGTCGGGCGTCTCTTTCAGGGACGTCTTCATCAAGAAAGGTGGTGATGAACCCAGGAAGGATGACCCATGGCCTTTTCTGAAGGATACCTGTTCCCTCCTCCTTAAACAGCAAGGCCAATTTCTCTCCGATCAGAGTTGCCATCTGATAACAGGTAAAGGCCCTTGCAATACGAATCCTTTTGAGGAGGTCTTCTGGAGAGAGCAAGGCCGTTCTTGCAAAGGACGAGACCATGTAGGGGTCAAACCGATTGGCTCCATCCAATACAATGACATTGATCCCTTTTCCTGCCAGCCATCCTGCTACATAGGATGAGATTTCACCTGTCCCCTCTCCCCAAAAAATAATCTTCTCCGTGAGACCAGTTTGAACTTGTAAGACTTCATCGAGGGGGAGGGGCAGGGTTGTCCGGAGTTCGAAGTTAGGAGTAAGGATCGGATTTAGCATTTCCTAAACACGCCGATGACCTTCCCAAGGATTTGAACCTCGCCTGTCCCCTCTTCAATTTGAATTGTCTCCCAGCGTTCGTTATCTGGTTTCAATTCAATCTTTTTCCCTTTTTTGAAAAATCGCTTCACGGTAGCCTCTTCTCCCATCAGGGTCACCACCACATCCCCATTCTCCGCAGAAGACTGGGAGCGAACGACCACATAGTCATCAGGAAGGATATAGGGAGACATACTGTCACCCTTCACCCTGAGGAGAAAAACCTCTCTTCCCTTCACCCATTCCTGAGGGAGGGGAATCGTTCCTTCTACATTCTCTACAGCCAGAGTGGGTTTTCCCGCAGCGACCCTGCCTAAGATAGGAATCTGTCTGATCAATAACTTTCCCTCTTTGGATGGAACATATCGCTCAGGCCTCAAGGATGAACCGTATGATTCACCCCCGTGAAAGACAAGAATCTCAAGACCTCTGGACATCGATTCTCTCCGTTTTAGGTAGCCTTTTCTCTCCAATGCCTTAAGGTGATCAAAAACAGCACGAGGGTAGATTTTGAAGTGCTCTGCAATCTCCCTTACAGAAGGAGGGTACCCTCTTTCTTTGATAAATTTGTTGATAAAATCAAAGATCTCCCTTTGCCGATATGTGAGCTCCATAAATCACCCCTCAGTTTTTTCTTATTGGTCCCCTGAGCTCTAAACTCATCATTTTGAATTAGGTTTAATATACTATACATTTGTTTAGTTGTCAAGAGAAATTTTTGGGTCTGTGTAATGCATCACTGAAGTGAGGAACCCTATTAGAATCAGGCAGGGATATCTCCGAAAATTTTATAAAGCGGAGCACTTTAAAAAGGGGTTGGTAAAATTATATCATCCAACAAATCATTGCCTTCCAGTGTTTAAGGAATTCTG
>JBBIRT010000083.1:0-14638 GCA_037441725.1 Deltaproteobacteria bacterium
TTCTTTTTAAGGAGGGAATCCTTCATTGACTAATAATTCTTCCTCCATAAGAAATTATGATTCGCCATTGATGTCATACCCATTCTTCATCATCACTCCCCAACCACTCTCACTTCCCGCTCGAGGGAAATCCCCATCTTTTCATAAACCTTCTTTTCCACCCACTCCATTAAACGAATCACCTCATCTGCTTTGGCCTTCCCCAGATTGATGATGAATTAGCATGGAGCTCTGAAACCATTGCCTGGCCCATCTGAAATCCTTTCAGGCCAGCCTCCTCAATCCATTTCCCTGCAGCCCCTTCCTTTGGATTCTTAAATATAGAGCCTGCACTGGGGTAATGGATGGGTTGCGTTCTCTTTCTCCTCTCTGAATAAGATCTCACCTTCTCAAGGATTTCCTCCCGATCTCCCCTCCTCAACTTAAAACGGCCTTTGAGAATAATCCAAGAATGGGGGATAACTAATTTCCGATAAGAAAATCTCAATTCCGAACAGGGCTTCTCGACAATTTCTCCATTGTCCTTCATAAAGACCGCGCTGAGGAGCACATCCTTCAATTCGGCACCCCATGCTCCTGCATTCATCGCCAAACCTCCTCCTACGGTTCCTGGAATTCCAAAGAAGGGCTCTAATCCTGTTAGCCCCTTCCGAACGGAAAATTGAACCAGGCGTTGAAGAGGAAGCCCCGCTTCGGCTTCGATGATCTCTCCCTCCAAACGAACTTTTTTCATTCCCTGTGTGAGACTGACAACCCATCCACGAATCCCTTTATCTCTTATGATGAGATTGGTCCCTCTTCCCAAAATAAACAAGGGGATTTCTTTCTTCTTGGCCCATTGAATCACTCTCTTTAATTCTTCGATGTCTTTCGGAAATAAAAGACAATCAGCAGGGCCTCCTACCCTGATGGAAGTGAATCGCCTCATCGGCACATCGAAAAGAACCTTTCCTTTAATCAACCCTAATGCCCATTTTTTATAATCCTTTTGCATTTATCAGAATTTATGTGTGCAAAATCTAAAATCTATAACTCCCTACCTGACTCCCCAAACGATTATTCTAACTGTTTTACTAACTCATCTGACACTTGCCCAATATCTCCAGCTCCTAAGGTGATCACCATATCTCCAGGTGTGATGATTTGCAGAAGATGTTCAACGATCTCTCTTTTATCCGGGAGATAAGTAACATCCTTATGGCCATATTCTCGAAGCCCGGCGAAGAGGGCTTTCGATTCTACCCCCTCAATTCGATCCTCTCCCGCTGAATAGATATCAGTGAGGATCAGGACATCGGCATCATTAAAGGCGGTTAGAAATTCTTTAAACAGGGCTTGTGTTCGAGTATAACGATGAGGTTGAAAGACCACGACTGTTCTCCTTCCCCAACCGGTCCGTGCCGCATGAAGGGTAGCCATAATCTCAATCGGATGGTGACCATAATCATCTATAATAAGAATTCCTCGCTTCTCCCCCTTAATCTGGAACCGCCTTTGAATTCCACCAAAATCACGAAGGGCCTCCTGTACCACCTGGAAGGGGATATCAAGCTCGAAAGCCGTCGCCAGGGTAGCCAATGCATTATAGACATTATGAATTCCAGGCAATCGAATCCTTAACCTTCCTATCTCTTGCCGGCGATGGACCACATCGAAGGAGGTCGATAAGCCTTCAAAAGCAATATCCTTGGCTTGAAAATCTGCCTGGGTGGTCAACCCATAAGTAGTGAATCGTTTCTTCAATCTTGGAATGAGGCTTTGAATATTGGGGTGGTCAAGACAGAGCACAGCCAACCCAAAAAATGGGATCTTCTCTAAGAACATGAGGAACGCCTCTTTGATCTCATCGATATCCTTGTAATGGTCCAGATGCTCTGGATCAATATTGGTGACCACCGCAAGGGTAGGCATCAACTTAAGAAAGGAGCCATCACTTTCATCGGCTTCAGCCACCAGGAATTCACCTTGCCCCAGCCTCGCATTGCTTCCAATACTGTTCAGCCTTCCCCCGATCACAACAGTAGGGTCTAGTCCAGCCACAGCCAATACCGTTGCAATGAGAGAAGTGGTGGTAGTCTTCCCGTGGGTCCCTGCAATGGCGATCCCGACCTTCATTCGCATCAATTCAGCCAGCATTTCTGCCCTCGGGATAATGGGGATGAACCTCTCCTCAGCCGCTTTCACTTCTGGATTGTCCATACGGATTGCAGAGGAGATGACCACCACATCCACTTCTTTCAAATTTTCTTTCCGATGCCCATAAGAAATTTCGCATCCTAAGGATTGAAGCCTTCGAGTCACCTCGGTCTCCCTGAGATCCGACCCACTGATGTGATAGCCCAGGTTGAGTAAAACCTCTGCAATCCCACTCATGCCGATTCCCCCAATCCCTACAAAATGAATATGCTGAATTTTTCCTCTGCGATACATCGACCTCTGAAAACTCAACTTCAAAGATTCAAGCCATAAAGCCCTTTTGACCTATGGCCTCAGGAAACGTCAAATTCTTAAAACGAATAACCTAACTGAATATCGATACAGGCATCCTCACCCTTACCAATGGATAAAAGTTTTATTTTCTACATAAAGCATAACAATGATCAACAATCTCTTCTGCTGCTCTTGGCTTTGCAACCTTTAAAATTGCCTGCTCCAACCTGTCCCTTTCCTCTGGGTGGTGGGAGAAATAAAGAATTTGTTGGGCAAGCACCTTCCCGTTTAACTCTTGATCCAAAATCATTCTTGCTGCACCTCGATCAACCAACTTTTGGGCATTGATAAATTGATGCTGATGGGCAGCATAGGGGTATGGAATGAGAAGGGCTGCCTTCCCGCAGACGGCCAGCTCAGCCACCGTACTTGCCCCTGATCGGCAGATGACTAAATCGGAGGCCAGATAGGGATCTACCATATTTTCAAAGAAGGGGCGAACTATGGCATTGAAGCCTTTATCTTGATAACTTCTCATGACAAAATCGAGGTCTTCTATTCCTGTTTGATGGATGATTCTTAGAGAAGTCCGTATTCCCTGAAGATGATCCAAAGCCTCCATCATCGCCTGGTTGATCCGGTGTGCCCCTGCACTTCCACCAAAGATAAAAATGGTAAAAGGACCCTCTTTCGTCCTTCTTCCTCTGGCCTGACAAAAATCAGTTAAAAATTCTTTCCGGATGGGATTCCCGGTAACAAAGGTCTTCCAGTAAGGAAAATATTTTTTTGCTTCATCAAAAGAGATGAAGATTCGTTGGCTAAACCATTTTAAAATACGATTGGTCATCCCTGGGATCATATTTTGTTCCTGAATCGCTCTCCTCACCCTGAGTAAGGACGCGGCGATGAGCGTAGGTCCAGAGGCATATCCTCCAACGCCTAAAACCAGTTGAGGTCGAAACTCCTTTAAAACTAAACCAGCCTCATAAACGGCCTTAGGCAGGCTCAATATCGATTCAGCCTTTTCTCGGAAGGATCTCCCCTGGATGGGTTTGACCCCGATCGTTCTTAATGCAAATTTCTTCATGGGAATCACTCTGGCTTCAATCCCCTTTTGTGTCCCGATAAATAGAACTCTATTCTCTTTCTCCCGATCGATAAACGCCTCAGCAATGGCAATGCCCGGAAAAAGATGACCCCCTGTTCCTCCTCCAGCGATCACCCACCTCATCTTCGTTCCACTTGAGCCGAAAGGTGAAGAAGGATCCCCACCCCCACTAAATTTACAACCAATGTAGTTCCTCCATAACTAACAAATGGAAGAGTCAACCCTTTTGTGGGAAGGAGTCCCAACACCACCCCCATATTGATCAATCCCTGAAGGGAGATCATCAAGGTGATCCCTAAGGCCAGATAGGCCCCAAATCGATCTTCAAGGGAAAGCCCAATCTGGACTCCTCGGAGAGTCAAAATGAAGAAGAGGAGTAATACAATCATTGCGCCAAACAACCCTAGCTCCTCTCCGATAATTGAAAAGATAAAATAAGTGTGGGGTGCAGGGAGAAAAAAAAGTTTTTGTCTTCCTTCTCCCAATCCTAATCCAAAGAGACCTCCAGAACCGAAAGAGAGAAAAGATTGAATGATCTGGAAACTGGTGCCAGTGGGATCCTCCCAAGGTCGGATAAAACTCATGACCCGTTTAGACCGATATCCCACATTCATTAAAAAATAATAGACCACTGGAAGGGCTATTAAGAAGGTCCCGATGATATAGATCACTCTTGCCCCACTTAAAAAGAGAAGCAGAAAAACCATCACAGTAATAAATAAGGCGGCGCCGAAATCAGGTTCTTTCATCACTAAGGCAACGACCATTCCAGAAAGAAGAACCGGTGGAAGGAATCCAAAAGAGAAAGTCCTTATCTTCTCTTCTTTCTTGACCAAAAGGTAGGCGAGAAAGATCACTAAGGCAAACTTGGCGAACTCAGAGGGTTGGAAGGAAAAGGACTGGAATTTTAACCAGCGCATCGCTCCCCCTGCTCGGTGACCGACTCCTGGAATCAGAACGGCTACCAATAAAAGAACAGAGAGGATGAAAAGAGGATAGGCAAGGACTTTGAACCTCTGATATGGAAATAGCATCATGAGAATCATCAGAATCAAACCAAACCCTGCATAAAGCGCTTGCCTCTTCAGGAAATAATAGGGATCCCCATACCGATCCCCGGCGATAATCGCACTGGTACTGTAGACCATTACAATCCCAATTCCCACGAGGGCCAGGGTGGTCATCAAAAGGATGAAATCAATGCCTCTCTTTCTTCTCATTCTATGAACTTCTTTTTTTTATCGGTCAGGAACCTCCTGGCAGGCAGGAGATTCTGTGTTTAACTGATATACAGCTTCCTTAAATACCATTCCCCTCTCCTTGTAATCCCTAAACATATCAAAACTCGAACAGGCAGGGGAAAGGAGAACCACATCCCCCGGCCTTGCCTTTTCATGGGCGAGAAGAACAGCTTCTTTCAGGGTTTTCGTAGTAAAGGTCTGAGTCAACCCTCCTAATTCTCGATACATTCTCTCTTGGGCCTCTCCAATGAGAATCAAATATTTAACCCGTCTCTGAATCAACTCTTTAAGGGGGCTTAAATCTCCGTTCTTATCCTTTCCCCCTGCAATCAGGATAATTGGCTCTAAAAAACTCTGGAGGGATTTGATCACCGATCCCACGTTCGTCCCTTTGGAATCGTTAAAGAAACGGACTCCCTCGATGGTCCGAACAAATTCAAGACGATGTTCAAGTCCTTTAAATCGATGGATCACATTTTGAATAGCTCTTTTTGAACAACCAAAAGATCTGGCAGCAAGGGAGGCAGCCATCATATTCTCAATATTATGGATCCCTTTCAAAGGAGCATTGGATAATGAATACCCTTCCTCCTCTCCTGCTATTCGAAGAAAAATCGTTTGATCCTTGAAAAAGGCTCCTTCCTCAATATTTGGATTAGAGGTAAAGAAGATTTTCTTAGCTCTTATCTGGTTAATATATTTCATAACGATAGGATCCTCTCGGTTGAGAATGGCCAGATCCTTCGAATTTTGATTTTGAAAAATCTTCAATTTCGCCTCGATGTAATCGTTAAAGCTGAGATACCTGTCCAGATGATCCTCAGTGAGATTCAAAAGGAGAGACACTCGAGGTCTAAAATCCTCAATGGCTTCCAACTGGAAGCTCGAGATCTCAGCCACCAATAGATCCCATCGACCTTGACCATCGGCAAAAAGAATCAAGGGTTCTCCCACATTGCCACCGATTCCAACCCTCTTTCCCTCCTCTTTGAACATCTCGCCGAGGAGCATCGTGGTGGTAGTTTTTCCATTTGTTCCTGTGACGGCAATGATCGGAACATCAATAAAATGATAGGCCAGCTCAATCTCACTGATCACCTTAATTCCATAGTGTATCGCCTTTTGAATGGGTTCAATCCGGAGATCAACCCCAGGACTGACCACTATCAGATCCTGCTTCAAGAAGGTCTCGATACGATGACCATTCCATTCTGAAGAAATCTCCATCCCGTCCAATTCTTGAATGGCCTTTCGCATTTCCTCTTTGGGTTTCATTTCGGTGGTGCTCACCAGGCTACCCTTGGCCTTAAGGAACTTTACCGTTGCAATTCCTGTGGAAGCCATACCTACGACCAATACCTTTTTACCCAAAAGATCCATATCCCAGAATAAGCTTTAAGTTCTGTTGATCACCTTAATTTCAGCGTGCTAATTGCCACCAATCCAAGAATAATCCCGATGATCCAGAATCGGACGATGATCTTCGGCTCAGCCCATCCTTTTAATTCAAAATGGTGATGAATGGGAGCCATCTTAAATATCCGTTTTTTTCGGATTTTATAGGAGGCCACCTGGATAATAACCGAGAGGGCTTCGAGGACGAAAATCCCCCCCACAATGACTAAAAGAAACTCTTGCTTGGTAATCACTGCAATCGTCCCTAAAACCGCTCCAAGGGATAGAGATCCCACATCCCCCATAAAGACTTGGGCAGGATAAGTGTTAAACCAGAGAAATCCTAAACCTGATCCAACCAAAGCCCCACATAAAATGGTCAATTCTCCACTCCCTTTGACGAATGGGATTTGAAGATAACCAGCAAATTTGAAATTCCCTGCAAGGTAGCAAAAGAGCATAAAGGTTCCACTTGCAATCAACACCGGTCCGATGGCCAAACCATCTAAACCATCGGTCAAGTTCACTGCATTGGCTGCACCCACGATCACAAACATCCCGAAAAAGATATACCAGATTCCAAGATCTGGCATCACCTTCTTAAAGAAAGGAAGGGTCAAACGGGAATCGTGACCAACGATTTGAAAGAGGATAAAACTAATGATCAGACCGATGGCTACTTGAATTGGAAATTTATACCTCGCCTTGATGCCAATGCCCTTTCGATCCCTGATTTTCTTATAATCATCCAAAAAGCCAAGGATCCCAAAGGACAATGCGGTCAATAAAACAATCCAGATATAGGGATTGTTGAGGTCTGACCAGAAGAGGGTGGGGATGATAATTCCTGTAAGAATTAAGCTCCCCCCCATGGTTGGAGTCCCATTCTTCGACAAGTGTCTGGAGGGAACGTCTTCCCTCACGATCTGTTGAATCTGAAATTCCCTCAGTTTATTAATTAACCAGGGAGCAATGATAAAGATAATGAGCAAGGCAGTGAGTATGGCATAGATGGTTCTGAAGGTAATATACCGAAAGACATTGAAGAAGTAAATCCATTCGTGAAGAGGATAGAGTAAATGATAGAACAACCCTTTAGGTCCTCCTTTCTGTCAACCCTTCGACAATCTTTTCCATGGCCATCTTCCTTGAACCCTTTACCAATATCCAATCCCCTCCTTGGATCATCTGTCTCAATATTGAAATGGCCTCTGAATGATTCTCCAAAACCCTTGTCCTTTCCACTGGAAATCCGTAACGAATGGCTGATTCTACTATAAGGGGGGTTTTATCCCCCAAGACAAGGAGGAAGTCGATAGAGAGTTTACTTACCTTTTTACCAATCTGTTCATGGGCCTCTTGGCTAAAATCTCCGAGTTCCAACATATCACCCAATACCGCAAAAGCCCTTCCTCCTCTCTTCACCTCACTCAGAGTCTCCAAGGCGAGCTCTACGGAGTGAGGATTAGCATTATAGGCATCATTGATCAGGTTCCCTCCATCTTTGAGAGGAATCACTTCCATTCTCATGGGAAAAGGACGAAATCTTTCTAAAGCCTCTTTTACCTGTTTGATCTCTATTCCAAAGAGACAAGCCGTGGCAATGGCTGAAAGAGCATTTGAGACAAAATGCCTTCCTAAGACCCTAAGATGAATCTCCACGGCTTCCCCTTCCATGAGTAAGGTAAAGGAAGTTCCTTCTCCACCCCTGAGCTGGACCTCCCTGGCCATCACCTCGGCGAAGCACTCGACCCCAAAGGTAATCTTTTGTCCAGGGTAAGGCCTTGCCAAATCCACGACCAAAGGATCATCCTGATTAACAAGAATCGTCCCATTCTTCCTCATCCTTTGGAAAAGTTCCCCTTTCTCCTCCTTTAATGTTTCAAGGTTTTTCATCCCTTCCAGATGGGCCCTTTGAATATTGGTAATTAATCCCACATCTGGTTCTACAATCTCTGTCAATCTCCTGATTTCTCCAGGCACATTCATTCCCATTTCAAGGACTACGATCCTTTCCTTTTCGGTCAATCGTAGCAGGGTCAGAGGGACGCCAATGAGATTGTTTAAGTTTCCTTCTGTTTTGAGTATAGGAAAAGTGGTCTCAAGGCAAGCAGCAATCATCTCTTTCGTGGTGGTTTTACCATTACTTCCTGTCAAAGCCACGATAGGAGTATGGTGTTTACACCTCCACTCATGGGCAATATCCCCTAAGGCCGAAAGCGTATCCTTCACTACGATGATGGTCTTTGATCGATGGCCATTCAATCGAATATCTCCTGCCTTGTCTTCTTCAATGAGAATCCCTCCTGCTCTCTTCTTGAGGGCATCCATGGCAAAGTGATGTCCATCAAAGTGAGTCCCTTTGAGAGCAATGAAAAGCTCTCTCTCTCCAATCGTTCTTGAATCGGTAGAGACCCCTTGGAATAAAGTCCTTCCATTCCCTTGGAGAAGCCTTCCGCCTGTTGCCTTTAAGATCTCTTCAACGGTAAGATTCAATTTTCCACCAACGCCTTCTTTGCCTCAATACGATCATCGAAGGGAAACTTTTTCTTTCCGATGATCTGATAATCTTCATGGCCTTTTCCGGCAATGAAAATGGTGTCTTCAGGATGGGCCATTCGGATGGCCATTCGAATGGCCTCTCTTCGATCAGGAATCTTTAAATATCCCTTCTTTGACCTCCATCCATCCATCTCATGGGGAGACCATTCCACCAAAGAAAGGGATTTTAAGCCTTGTTCCACTTCATCCAAAATTGCCAATGGATCCTCTGTTCTTGGATTGTCTGAAGTGAGGATGATTAGATCACTGTAAGTCCCTGCCACCTCTCCCATCAGAGGTCGCTTGGTTCGATCTCGATCCCCACCACAGCCAAACACGGTAATCACCTTTCCATGACTTTGAGGACTATTCTTTAAGATCTCTTTTAATCCATTTAAGGCCTTTCCCAAGGCATCATGAGTATGAGCATAATCTACAAGGATATGGAAACCCTTTTCATTTTCAACCTTCTCAAATCTTCCAGGAACCCCTTTCAATCTTTCTATTCCCTTCTTAATGGATTCAAAAGGGACCTCCATGGCAATCCCTACCGCCACCGCGGCAAGAATGTTATAAAGATTGAAGCTACCCATTAATCGGCTCTGGACCGGGAAATTACCTCTTGGTGTTTTGATCTGACAGGAGAGTCCTTCAAGAGAAATGGAAATTTGATCTGCTGTGATATCACAAAAAGGGTCTAACCCGTATTTAAAAATTGGAAGATTGATCCCTTCAACCACTTCCTGACCTTTGGGATCGTCACCATTGGTCACAGCAAATCGTTTCTTTTTGGAGCTCTGCATCAAATAGTCCGTAAAAAGTTTCTTCTTACTTCCAAAGTATTGCTCCAACGTTTGGTGATAATCGAGATGTTCGGGTGTAAAATTGGTAAAAACGGCCCCATCAAATTGACATCCATAAACTCGGTCAAGATCAAGTCCATGGGATGATACTTCCATAATGATGTGTGTGGTTCCTTCCCGCCACATCTCCCCTAAGATTCTTTGAAGATCAAGGGATTCAGGGGTTGTATGGGGAGCAGGAATCATTTTATCTCTATATCGATAATTGATGGTTCCAATTACCCCCACCGCCGATCCTGTCACTCCCAAAATGGACTCTAAGAGATAGGTGGTCGTAGTCTTTCCATTGGTTCCAGTGATACCGATCAAACTCATCTTTGAAGATGGATCTTCATAGAAGTTGACAGAAATCCTGGCCATGGCCTGGCGGCTATTGGGAACTAAAATCATCGTAGGAGCCACCTGTTCGAATAAAGGTCTTCTGGAGAGGAAATAGTTCTCCTCATCTAAAACGATGGCCTCTGCTCCCTTTGCAATGGCCTCTCCAATGAATTGGTGTCCATCGACCTCCTTTCCCCGAAGCGCAAAGAAAAGGAAGCCCTTCTCCACTTGTTTTGAATGATAAGAAATCCCTCGGATCTCCTTTTGAATTTCTCCTGCGATTCTTTTGATGTCAACCCCTTCTAATATTCTTTTCAGTTCCATAGAAGAATTAGGATGGAGAACGAAGCTTTAAAAAACAGATGTCTCCCTTTTCAATCACCGTTCCTGGTCGTGGGGTCTGTTCGACCACCTTTCCATTTCCTGAAATCTTTATAATCAGTCCCTTTCCTTCAATCCGGTTTAAGGCATTTCGCATGGACAATCCAGTAAGATCGGGCATAATCAATGCCTCTCTCCCCTTTCCAATCTTCATCTCCCCCATGAATGGGGAAGAAACGAAGGATTCCATTTGAGGGGATGAATCAATCTTGTTCTCTACTACAGTTACTCCTTCTGGAAGGACGTTCAAATAAGGGAGAACCTTCTCCATAATGGCCTTAAAGACTGGGGCAGCCACCACCCCTCCAAATTTGTTTCCTTCAGGTTCATCAATCACGATGAGCAGAGCGAGTTTTGGTTCTCTCACCGGAGCAAACCCCATGAATCCGCTCAGGTATCGATCTTCAGAATATCCACCTAAGAAGGAATCAACTTTCTGGGCTGTCCCTGTTTTTCCACCCACTTCATAGCCTATCGGCACAGCGAACTCTCCTGTTCCCCCTTTATCGGTTGCGGCTTTAAGGAGGAATCTCACTTTTTTAGCGGTCTCTTCTGAAATGACTTTCCTAACCACCTCGGGTTGAAATGATTGGGTGACTTTTCCTTTCTCATCCATTATCTTTTCGACCACATAGGGCCTCATGAGGAACCCCTTGTTTGCAATTGCGGATAGGGCAGTGATCAATTGAATGCCTGTCACTGAAATTCCCTGACCGAAAGAAATCGTATCCAATGTAACAGGAGACCAATACCTTGGATGATGGACAATTCCTTTTCCCTCCCCTGGAAGGCCTATCTTAGTCTTCTCCCCAAACCCAAAGGCAGAGATATAACGATAGAATCGCTCCTTTCCCATCTTCTCCCCTACCTTCGAGACTCCGATATTGCTGGAATATTTAATGATCTGTTGAAAGGTAAGCCATCCATGCTTGGAGTGGTCACGGATGGTTCGATCATAAACCGTGTATGACCCATTTTCGCAATAAAATGAATCGGAGGGTTGAACTATTTTCTCTTCCAAGGCGGCCGCAGCAAGAAATGTTTTAAAAAGTGAGCCGGGCTCAAATATATCCGATACGGCTCGATTCCTCCAACTTTTAGAACGATATTGAATAAATTGATTTGGGTTGAATGTAGGATAAGAGGCCATGGCCAAAATTTTTCCTGATGAAGGTTCTATTGCGATGGCCATCCCTCCTTTTGCCCTCCATTTTTCAACCCCATGGTTTAATTCTGTCTCGACGATATGTTGAACAGTCTTATCGATGGTAAGAACGACATGATGGTAATGATCCTCTTCTTCAAAGGGTCCCTTCCCGAGGGTGATCTCCCGACCTAAGGCATCTCGATTCATGGTCCAGAGATGATTTCCTCCACTAAGAAGAGAATCATATTGAAATTCGATTCCCTCTAAACCCTTCGAGTCAAGGCCTACAAAACCAACCAGATGAGCAGCCAATTGATCATTGGGATAGAAGCGTCGATTTTCTTTTAAGAAATAGATTCCTGATAATCGCAATCCTTTAATCTGCTCAGCCTCTCGGGGAGAAATCTTCCTTTGGATCCATTGGAAGGATCGTTTCTTCTTTAATCTCTGTCTGAGCTCCTCCTGATCGATTTTAAGAATGGAAGCAAGCTCTCCAACCGTCTTTTCGATATTGTTCACTTTCCGAGGATCAGCATACACCGAATCCACCTCTATACTGACCGCCAGTTCATTCCCTTTACTATCATAGATGGTCCCTCGTTTGGGAACGAGGGGAATTTGAATCTGTTGTTGTTGGGCAGCGAGTTGATAGAGTCGTTCTTTTTTCAATACTTGGAGCTGAAACATCCTCCCCGCTATCAGGACAAAACAGAAGAAAAGGAGGCTTAAAAGAAAGATGATCCGGACTTTAAACCAGTTGATCGATTTCCGTTTCATCGAATAATAATCACCTGCTCGGGGGTTGGTTTGGCCATCCTCAATTCTTCCACTGCATATCTCTCAATCCGTGAATAGGATTTGAGTGTGGCGATCTCTAATCTTAATTTTTTATTCGTTTCTTTAAGTTCCTTCTCCTCTTTCAAGGCATTCGAAATTTCATATCCGAGTTGGATCACTTGAATCCTTGACCAGACATAAAAAAGAGCTCCCCCAATGGCCAGCAGGATGAGGAGGATTAAAAGGATAAAGGTATCCCATCGAATCCCTTTGGATAGGGTTCTTGGATTTTCTCCTGTCCAGAGAATCCGATCTCCATTTTGATTCCAGGCCGTAACCATTTTAAATTCTCTCGGCACACCTCATTTTGGCACTGCGAGACCGAGGATTATTCATCACCTCTTCTTTAGAGGGACTAATGGGCTTCGGGGTCAAAATGCGCATCTCCCCTTCCCTCTCTAATTTCCGAAAGGCCTCTTTAACCATTCGATCTTCGAGAGAATGAAAGGAGAGGATACAGATTCTGCCTCCCTTTTTTAAAAACCTCCAACCAATTTCCAACACCTTTTTCAAGTTTCCCAACTCATCATTTACCCTGATCCGAAGGGCCTGAAAGGTTCTCGTGGCAGGATCGATCCTTCGAGGATGAAATCGCCTCGGGATGGCTTCATGAACGATTTTCCTTAATGCCTGGGTGGTCTGAATGGGCTCACGCTCTCTTACGCGAACCACCAATTCTGCAATCCTTTTGGCCCAACGTTCCTCTCCATATCTTAAAAGCGTCAACTCCAATTCTTTCTTTGAAAGGGAGTTGATTAAGTCCGCCGCTGTCTGATCTATTCTCAGATCCATCCTCATATCCAAGGGCCCTTCCTTTTGAAAACTGAATCCCCTTTTCTCATCCTCTAATTGAAGGGAAGAAACCCCTAAATCCAGGAGTATTCCATCTACGGATTCCATTTCAATGAATTTAGAGAGATAAATAAAATTTTCTTGAAATATTTGAACTCGCTCCCCAAAAGGCCTTAAAACTTCTTTTGCAATAGAGAGGGCTTCCTCATCCCATTCAATTCCAATGACGAACCCATCAGGTGCGGTCCGTTTCAAAATGGCTGAGGCATGTCCTCCTTCTCCCAAAGTGGCATCTACAAACACCTTCCCTGGCTCGCATCTCAACAAATTGATCACCTCTTCCACCATGACAGGAAGGTGTCTAAGATCCATTCAACTTGTAGTATAGAGCAGAGCGGAAAGAGCATGGAGTTCTAATAAAAGACCTTATTTTGCTATGCCCTATGCCCTTTACCCTCTGCGTTTTAAATTAAATCCCGAGATTGGCCAGCGTATCTCTGATTTGATCAAAATCCTCCTCTACCTCATGAGCCACTTCAAGCCATCGTTCTTTAGCAAATATCTCGATGAATCGTCCCTCTCCTACCAGGACAACATTCTTCTGAAGGTTTGCATAATCTCTTAAGGTCTGGGGGATTAAAAGTCTTCCATGTTTATCAATGACACAATCAATGGCACTTGAATAGAAAAATCTCAAAAACGCACTCGTCTCTTTTCTTACAATAGAAAAGGAACTCACTTTTTGCTCTACTAAATTGAACCACTCTTCATATGGAAAGGCGACTAAACAATGGTCAAAATTGGTGATTACCAATCGATCATCATATCTTGTATCGAGGACTTCTCTGAATTTAGAGGGAATGCTAATTCGGCCCTTTGAATCTATAGTATGTTCGTACCTTCCTCTGAACATCAATTCATCCTCAAATTTCTAATTTCATACCACTTTTTCCCACAATTTACCACTTGGGTTAACAGATACCCTGAAAATTAAAATTTGTCAAGTAAAATTTTATATTTAATGAATTTTTTTCCTTCTCTATTTAAATACCACTATATATGTCAAAATTTATTTTTATTATACTATATTTAGTTCTTTTTCAATTTCAAAAATTCGCCTTCTGTACTATAAGACAAATAAACATTTCATTTTAAATACAATAAGGTATTGTTTTGATCAGGGTTGTTTTACTCCTTTTTATAACTGAGGATTGACAAATAAAGCCTGTCCTGTCTAAAATGGATTTGATGACATTAGAGGCAATTAAAAAAAGGATAGAGAAGCTTCGCGAGGAAATCGAATACCATAATTACCTTTATTATGTCCTGGATCAGCCTGAAATCTCCGATGCCCAATATGACCGATTGATGAGAGAATTGGAGAAGCTTGAAGAGGAATACCCTCAACTTCGAACCCCCAATTCACCCACCCAAAGGGTAGGGGCTTCTCCGCTGGAAGAGTTTGAGGTGGTCAGACACACCCTCCCCATGCTCAGCCTTGCAAACGCCTTTGATGAGTCCGAAGCAAGGGAATTCGATAAGCGGGTAAAGAAATTCTTGCGAACTTCTGAGGACATTGATT
>JBBIRT010000084.1:0-13361 GCA_037441725.1 Deltaproteobacteria bacterium
CGATGTAGTATGGATTTCCTGGATCCATGTGGCTTCCAATCGGGGTTCCGTAGCCGGACATGGCTCCTTTAATCAAGGCTTCTCGATCAATGGCATGGGCGATGGCCCTTCTCACCCGAACATCATCAAAGGGTTTTCTTGAATGATTCGTCGATAAGATGACCTCTGTGGTCGTATATCCATTGAAGACCTTAAACCTTGGATCTTTCTCGAGAAGAAAGGCATTCTCAGGGCTTACGTCATATCCGATGACATCAATGTCTCCTGCCTTAAGGCTTGCGATCTGAGCACTCGGGTCACCAATGAATTTGAAGGTTACCTTGTCGAGATAGGGGAGTCCTTTTCGATGATATCTCCCAAACTTTTCAAGAACGATACGATCTCCCCTCACCCATTCAACAAATCGAAATGGACCCGTCCCCACAGGAGAGGTCTTGAGTTTATCGGCTACCTGACTATGGATGATGATTGAGTCAGGTCTTGCCAAATTAAATAGAAACATAGAGTTTGGGTTCTTTAATTTGATTTTGATGGTATGACTGTCTACCACCTGGACTGATTCAATGTCCCTATAATATTCAGGATGAGCGGTTCCTGTTTTGGCATCCATCAATCGATCAAAAGTAAATTTTACATCCTCTGCATGAAATGATTTTCCATCATGAAACCTAACCTCTTTCTTAAGGATAAAATTGATCTCTTTTCCATCCCTTGAAATTTTATAATCCATTGCTAAGGCAGGCTCAATTTTTCCATACCGGTTAATCTTGACCAGACCTTCTAAAACGTTACTATAAATTACCCGTGGGATCGCCGTTGAGGTAGCTGTGGTAGGATCTAAACCAGGAGGTTCAACTCCTTGTGCAATGAGAAGAGATCCTCCATAGATTGGCTTTGTTTGAGCATTGGCGACACTGGTAAAAAGTCCAATTATTAATAGAATTACACAGGTGAACGTGATTCTTTTCATTTCTTCCTCCGTGATTCATCCCCTCTTATCCTCTCAAAAGAGAACGAAGAATGGATTGGGTAAATGTTCACGATCCACAGGCTTACCCTGATGGGACGATAAAAAAACACATATAAAAGGGTAGATTGCAAACTGCTAAAAAGCCTCTCCTTGAGAGAGGATCAGAAAATTTCAAATGCTTTGGGATAGGGATTGATTTAAACCAATGGCCTTGAGTTTATCTATGGATTTTCCCTTTTTTTGTGCGATCTTTCGAAAGATTCTAACCACTTCAGGAAAGGGAAGCCTATCAGAAACATCATTGAAAAATCTCTGTTCCTGTTCTTCAAGCCTTAAGGCTATTTTTAGAAAATCCCCTTCTTGAACTCTATCCATCCCCTCCATCCCCATTAGATAATCCTCTTGATGAAGTCCAGTGATGGGTTCAAGGATCATCTCTGTCACATTCTCTCTTCGGGTCTTCTCGATCTGGGAAAGATTTTTCTGTTCCTCTTCTAAAAGAGCCTGAAATAGATCTTTCAAGGACGGATCCTCGACTCTTTGGACTATCATTTTATAGATCGTCTCTGTTTGTTTAACCATTTCTGCAGCAAATCCCATGACTTCCCCAAAGGTGCCGAGGGCCATCCATGACCTCCTTAATGGGTTGCTTCCTTCTTATAAGATTAAGGGTTTATGAATTCCTGCCCTTCGGAAGATGACTTCTTCGAAGGAGCCTTTATAAAAAGAGAAAAAATTATGTCCAGCGCTGAATCACCACTTTTGTGTCCGTAAAGAACTGAAAGACCTCTCTTCCATGTCCTTTAATATCCCCAAAAAATGAACCTTTGGCCCCACCAAAGGGAAAGAAAGACATCGGTGCAGCAATTCCGAGATTGATGCCCATCATACTGGCGACAGCTCGATATTTAAATTCCCGTGCAGTTTTTCCATTGGTGGTATAGATACAAGCCGCATTTCCATATTCACTTCTCTCGATCAGCTTTAGACCTTCATCCAGATTCTTCACATGGATGATGGAAACCACCGGTCCAAATATTTCTTCTTTGGCAATAGTCATTTCAGGATGAACTTTATCAAAAATGGTGGGACCGATATAGAATCCATTAGGATACCCATCCACCTTGATGTTCCGTCCATCCAGAATCAATTTTGCACCTTCCTGGATTCCCTTTTCAATATATCCTAAGACCCTTTCTTTATGTCTTTTTGTCACTACAGGTCCCATCTGAACCCCTTCTTCAAGACCATTTCCAACTTTTAAGGCCTTTGCAGCGGAGACAAACTTTTCTTTCAACTCTTCATAAACCTCTCCTACTGGAACCAGAACAGAACCGGAGAGACATCGTTCACCCGCACATCCAAAAAAGGAGGTAATCAGGGAGGGTATGCTCTTGTCGATTTCGGCATCGGGCATCACCAAGATGAAATTTTTTGCTCCACCGAGGGCTTGAACCCTCTTGCCTGTCTCTCCACAAACCTTGTAAATATAGCGGGCTGTGGTACTTTGGCCCACAAAAGATATTCCTTTGATGTCAGGATGATAAAGCATCCCATTGACAGCATCTTTGGCTCCATGAACCATATTGACTACACCTTCAGGGAAGCCACATTCATCGATAATTTCAAATATCCTGGTCTGGGTAAGGGGCACTTGTTCTGAGGGCTTTACAATGTAAGTATTCCCACAAACGACTGCATAGGGCATGAACCACCATGGTACCATCGCTGGAAAATTGAAAGGAACGATCGCGCCAAAGACTCCGATCGGTTGACGTTCTGCAGTGCAGTCAATGCCCTGGGCAATATCCTCTAAGTTATATCCTGTCATCAAAGTGGTCACCCCTGTGGCATGTTCAACATTCTCAATCATTCGTCTAACCTCACCCCTTGCCTCATCCAGAGTCTTTCCCTCTTCTGTGACCAGGGTTCGAGCAATATCTTCAAAAGCATCTTCAAAGAGGTTTTTTAATCGAAAGAAGTAACGAGCACGGGTAAGAGGAGGGGTGCACCTCCAATCCCAATAAGCCTTCTTGGCTGCCTGAACCGCTTTATCCACATCAGCGGCTGTGGAGAATGGGACTTCTCCAATCTTCTCTCCTGTAGCAGGACACCATACATCCCCATATTCTTTTGTTTCAGAATCAACCCACTCTCCATTAATATAATTCTTTACTCTTTTCATTGAACGCCTCCTCTCGCTCTCTCATTAATTTGAAGAGTATAAACATTCTTAACTTTTGAATGATTTTATTGTCAAGCGTAAGATCAGAGGATAAATTCTTTTTATGGATTAAAATCCAGACCGAATGGGTTCATTTGATCAATTTGAAATAGTAAGGGTAGGGGGTCATCGAACTTTTTATCGATCACCCCCCTCCTCAAATTAGAATAAAATCAAAGTCTTTGTAAATTTTGAGATTATTCTAATTATACTTACTCCTTATAGACTTTTGCAAAGATCACATAAAAGATCAGTGAGAGAACGACTGCTGGATACCAGATGACTCCCCCTGGGAATGGAATGCCACTAACATAGGACATCTGTCCTGTTGGTGCTGCGATGAGATAACAGACAATCCATGTCAGGATGAGGGAGATATAGGCTGCCTTGCTCCATCCCCCTGAGTACCAGCATCCCTCTGGACCACTGATATAGAGCTTCTGGAGATTATATTTCTGACCCCTTACTATCCAATAGTTGGCAATCATGATTCCTGCAATAGGTCCTAATAGGATCCCATAGTTGGAGGCCCAAGCAGTAATATAGTCTACAAAGCCTGGTCCACTCCCAACCGCCCACCACGGAGCCACGAAGAAGGCTACAATCGCTGAGATCACAACTGCCAATTTCCAACGGAGTTTAAAAGTAGCCATGAGAATATTGATGAGCGGAGGAGAATTGGCTGTAATGTCTGTGGACCATGGAGCGAGGAATGCAAATAGTAAACCAATGATGACTGCAATCCAGCCCGGAGCAAATTTTAGGATAATGTCCTGGGGTAAAATTGTACCTGTTAGGCCGACCGAAGCAAAGCCTAACCATGTCCCAATGATCTGGCAGATGACAATCCCGATGATCAGACCTATAGGGAAGGCTCTCGGTTTATTGGGGTGGATTCCTCGTGTAAGATCTGAGATATTTAAGGCCACTGTCGACCACCAGTTTGTCTGAACAGCCAAATAGGTTAAGAACTTCAAACTGAAATATCTAGTCGTACTGACATAGAGTTTTGGGATATTCGGTGAGAATTCTGGGGATTTCCATAGAAAGTAGACGAGCCAAATATAATAGAGAAGCATCAATGGACCTGCCCAGTTTGCCATTCCACCGATCCCCCTGAGTCCGAATCTCATCACCACAACAAAGGATGCAAGATAGACGATGAGTGCAATGGTTAAGTATTTGATGGCCATGGGGGTAACCTGGTCTTTGGCCACACCTGCTGCCGCAAAGATGATCATCATTAAGGCCAGAGAACCTGCCCAGGCTTCAACACCAAACCAGACTGTCCCGGCAATCCCCCTTAGGATGACTGGGATCTGTATTCCTTTAAATCCAAAGGGCTCTCTGACTTGGACAGGGTAGGTAATGCCATACTTCAGGCCCACGACCCCATTGAGCCACATGACAATGCAAGCGGCAAGGTTTCCAATAAATGCACCGACCAGAGCCTGCCAGATATTTAAGCCCAGCTGTGCGCCAATGGGTCCCAGGAAGAACATGGGGATACAGGTATTCATGCTGAACATCATCATGGTGAATGTCCATGAGTTATACCCTTTGGCTCGCTCTGATGATGGAACGGGAAGTAGATCTGGGTTTTCAGTATACCCCTTTGGAGTGACGGTGATTTCTGAAGCCATAAATTACCTCCTTTCTCAAGTTGTGATGGTTCTTTCTTTTTTTACCCATGCCCCTCATCTTTTTCAAAGAAGACAGATTGATTCATCCCCCCTTTCCTTTAAATATATGAAATCCCCTAATCTTTCTAGGGTCAAACAGGAAAGTGAAACGGTTTCCTTTTTAAAAAGCGGCCTGATCCAGGGGTGCCAAGAAATTCACCATTTCGGACAATGACCTGGCCGTTGGCAATGACAATCTTTGCCAATCCCTTTCCTTTAAAGCCTTCGTAAGGAGTGTAGTCCACGTTCTGATGGTGGGTTTTAGAACTGATCTTAAAGGAAGCCTTAGGATCAAAGAGTACAAGATCTGCATCACTCCCAACCTTTATGGTGCCTTTTTCAGGGTATAGGCCAAAGAGCTTGGCAGGTGAGGTTGAGACCAGTTCTACAAATTGATGAAGCGTGAGACGCTTCTTCATGACCCCTTCGCTATAAAGTAATGATAGCCGATGCTCAATTCCAGGGGCTCCATTTGGGATGGCTGCAAAATTATCTTTTCCCATTTCCTTCTGACCTTTAAAATTAAAGGGGCAGTGATCGGTCGAGACGACTTGAAGATTCCCTTCGGCCAGACCCTTCCATAGGACCTTCCAGTTCGATTTGTCTCTGAGGGGTGGGGACATCACATATTTGGCCCCTTCAAAGTGAGGCTCCAAATAGTTTTGATAGGAGAGCAGGAGGTATTGGGGGCAGGTCTCTGCAAAGGCAGGAAAACGAGCCTGAAGATCGGCTTTAACTTTATCCAAGGCTTCTTTGCAAGAAAGATGAACGATGTAGATAGGGGCTTTGGCCATCTGGGCAATTGCTATTGCCCGGCCGGTAGCTTCTCCTTCAGCCTCTGGTGGTCGACTCAGGGCATGATATTTTGGCTCTGTCTTTCCTTGGGCCAAAAAGTCCTTAATGAGCACATCCACGATATCTCCGTTCTCCCCATGGATCATCACCAGGGCCCTTGCGGCCTTTGCTTTTAATAAAATACGATAGAGGGCTCCATCATCGATCATTAATGATCCCTTATAGGCGAGAAAGCACTTAAAGCTTGGAACCCCGAGTCCCACCATCTGAGGGATTTCATCCATCACTGCCTCATTGAGATCTGTAATGGCAATATGGAATCCATAGTCAATCACTGCCTTCCCCTCTGCCTTCTTCATCCAAGTATCGAGGGAGTCCTTTAGGGTCATCCCTTTTCCTTGTATGGCGAAATCCACAATCGTGGTGGTTCCACCAAAGGCAGCAGCCATCGTGCCTGTTCGGAAGTCATCACTTGAGACTGTTCCCCCAAAAGGCATATCTAAATGGGTATGAATATCTATTCCTCCAGGGAGAATATAAAGGCCCTTTGCATCAAGTATTTCTTTAGCTGATTCCTTGATCTTGCTGGCGAGCTTGATGATCTTCCCCTTATCGATTCCAATTTCGGCATGGAGTGTTTTATCAGCCGTCACAATAGTTCCGTTAACAATTTTTAAATCCATCTTACCCTCCTTTCTAGACTTCTCTCTCTTCGTTATGCCCTGATACTTTCCTTAGGGACCATGGTGACACAATCCCAAACCGGACAGACCTGTTGGCAGAGAGAACATCCTGTACATTTCTCTTTATCTACCAGTGGGATCCGGTCTTCCCTAAGCTTGATGGCTTGGTATCCAGCATCACGGCAACTGACATAACAGAGGTCACATTTTACACAGACTCCTTCTTTAATGGAGGAAATCAGGCGAACTTCTCGACTCAGCTCTGTCTGTCCAACCAGCTTTTCAAGGGAGAGGCCTACCATCTCGGAAATGGATTCAAATCCTTTCTCTTCCATGTAATTCTGGAGACCATCCAGGAGGTCTTCGATGAGACCATACCCACGAGCCATGACCGCACTACAAACCTGAAGGGTAGAGGCTCCTAAGAGGACAAATTCTGCGGCATCCTCCCAGGAACTGATTCCACCGATGGCAGAGATAGGGACCTTTACTGCTTTGGCAATCGTAGCAATGGCCTTTAAGGCAATTGGCTTTACTGCAGGTCCAGAGAGCCCTCCATGGGCTGAATAACCAGCAACACTGGGTTTGGGGACCAGGGTGTTGAGATCTACCCCGATGATAGCAGCAACCGTGTTAATCGCAGAGATGGCTCGGGCTCCAGCCTCTTCACAGGATTTTGCTATAAGTCCAACATCGGTTACATTTGGAGTCATTTTAGCCATGATTGGGATTTTCACAGCTTCTGCAGTCCAACGGGTGACCCTTGCGGCGAGCTCTGGATTCTGGCCAATCGCTGATCCCATTCCTAATTCTGGCATCCCATGGGGACAGGACATATTGAGTTCGATCATGTGAGCCCCTGCCTCTTCACATTTTTTGGCCATGGATTGCCAACCATCAGGCTTGCTCGCATCATCCATGATGCTGGCAATCACCACATTTTCAGGATATTTCTTCCTCAGATCCTCAATCTCTTTTAACCAGATAGAGAAGGAACGGTCTGTGACGAGCTCAATATTTTCGAAGGCATAAATCTTTTTGGGTTCATGGGCGGGACCCGGAAAACTAAGGCTGGCAAGCCTCGGGGTGACATTGACAATCAACTTCTCCGCATTGATCATTAAGGTTTTGGTAATGGCCCCTGCCCATCCTGCCTCGAAGGCCCGACCCATCATCTCACCTGTTGTGGCAGGGGGTGCAGAGGCAATGACGAAAGGATTCTTAAAGTGGATTCCACAAAAGTCTACACTCAAATCTATTTCTCTTCCGATCTTCATGAGGAGGCCTCCTTAATAAGATTGATGAGAGAGAAGAAGAAATCCGTATCATCTTCTTTTTAAATCAGAGAAATCATTTTTTTGAATCCAGGCATTCATTGCAAAGGCTGCTGACTTGCCGTCTCGGATGGCACCCACTACGGTATCACTGCCTCGAATGAGATCACCCCCTGCAAAAATTCCTGGGAGAGAAGTCGCCAGTGTGTTTTCATCGACATCGATTAAGCCTTTCATATTCTTTTTAAAGCCCTTTAATCCTTTATCAAGGCTTTGACCAATGGCGATGATCGCTGTTTTGCATGGGATTTGAAATTTAGTTCCAATTTTTGGAATAGGACGCCTTCGTCCGGAATCATCTGGTTCCCCTTGCTCCGTTTCCAAACATTCTACGGCCATCAATTTTCCGTGATCGGCAAGAAAACGGATGGGCTGAACGAGCGTTCTGATCAAGACGCCATGATGGAGGGCAACCTTTTTTTCATCTTCCCAAGCAGGCATGTCCGGTTCAGACCGACGGTAGAGAACGGTGACCTGTTTTGCTCCAAGTTTTTTAGCCACCACAGCTCCGTCGATCGCCACATTTCCACCTCCAATGACCACCACGGGTTCATCCATCTCAAGGTTACAATCCCTCCGTTCAATCAATGAGAGATTCACCGCCTTGATCAGATCTAAGGCCTGGATCACCCCGGAGAGATTTTCTCCCTCGATATTTAATCGATTAGGACAGTGAGTTCCAAGTCCTAAGAAGACAGCCTGATATCTTTGTAGAAGAAGGGTGGGATCTTCTATGGGAGAGCGAAGATGAATCTTTATGCCTAAGGATTGGATATAATTAATTTCCCGGCTCACCAAATCCTTTGGAAGGCGATAAGCAGGGATTCCATAAGTGAGGATTCCACCTGGATAGGACTCTCTCTCAAAGAGATCCACTTCATAGCCGAGACGTCTGAGCACGGTTGCAGCAGAGAGTCCAGCTGGGCCAGAACCCACCACGGCCACAGGGATGCCATTTGAGGGGAGGGATTTGAGGGGTTTTGCCCCTTTTTCTATTTCCTGATCAGCAGCGAATCGCTGCAGGAGACCAATCTGGATCGGACGAGCTAATGCTGTAGCACTACACTTTCCTTCACTCAATCTGCTTTGGGGACAGATCCTTCCGCAGATCCCAGCCAGGTTGTTCTGTTCTTTGATGACCCTAATCGCTCCACCAAAATTACGAGCAGCAATCTGACGGATAAATTTGACCACATCGATACCTGCTGGACAGGCTTTTGTACAAGGGGCGTCTTCACATTTAATGCATCGTGTCGCTTCGGCCACAGCCTCCTGTGGAGAAAATCCCTTTTCTAATTCCTGAAAGGCTTCCGCCAAATCAAGATATTTCATGGATGACCTTTCCCACAAACCCTTTAGACTGGATCAGGGAAGGAATTCCATCATCGGACAATAGGTTTCAGGACGGCGATCACGGAAAAATTGCCATGTATTTCTCACTTCCCGGATCATGTCAAGATCTAGATCCGCAGTCACCAGATAATCCCTGTCCCGAGGGCCCTCGGCAAGGATCTGTCCCCTCGGATCACAGAAATAACTCGTTCCATAAAATTCGCCAATATCCCAAGGAAGCTCATGACCCACGCGGTTGATTGCACCCACAAAATATCCATTGGCTACAGCATGCGCAGGCTGTTCTAATTTCCATAGGTACTCAGAAAGCCCAGCGACGGTAGCCGAGGGATTGAAAATGATCTCTGCTCCATTCAATCCAAGAATCCGTGCCCCTTCTGGAAAATGGCGGTCATAGCAGATATAGACTCCTATTTTTGCATACGCCGTTTCAAAGGCAGGGTATCCAAGATTTCCAGGCTTAAAATAGAATTTTTCCCAGAAGCCAGGATGGGTATGAGGAATGTGGCTCTTTCGATACTTTCCTAAATATTTTCCATCTGCATCGATGACTGCGGCGGTATTATAGTAAACTCCTGTGAGCTCCTCTTCGTAAATCGGCACAATCATCACCATCGAATGCTTTTTGGCCTGCTCTATCATTAGTTGAACGGTTGGACCTTGGGGGATCTTCTCGGTCAGGGCATACCATTTGATATTCTGTTCAGCTGGAAAGTAAGGACCAAAAAAGAGCTCTTGAAGGCAGAGGATCTTTACATTTTTTTGGCCTGCCTCCTCGATCAATTTTAAGTGTTTTTCAATCATGAATCTTTTGATCTTCTCCAAGGGTTCTTCACCCGAAATCGTACACTTGACCTGGATCAACCCACACTTCACCACTCTTGCCATCTTTATTGCCTCCCTTTTGTTGAGATGAACCTAAATTGAGTGATTCTATTACCCATTCTAAAAGGGTTTAAGGACTCTCTATCCCCTTGTAAAATAGGTCGAGAAGACTCGACTGCAAGGTGAATCGCTCAATTTAGGATGAAATTTACCATTTATCCTTCAACGATTGCCTCGTCGGTAATTGCCAAACCTTTATCCACAATGCTGAGTCCTTCAAGTATCTGCTCTCCCGTAATGCAGAGGGGGGGATTAAGATGCAAATTATTCCATCGCACAAAGGTATAGAAACCGTTTTCTTTCAGGAATCGATCGAGTTTGGCCATGGCACCCATTTCTTCTGGTTTGGCATTAAAAGGGGCTAGCGGTTCTTTGGTTTTGCGATTCTTTACAAACTCGATGATGGAGAAGAGGCCAATATAGCGTACATCACCGATGCTAGGATGTTTGGCCTTGAGTCTTTCTAATTCCTGGCCCAATATTTTCCCCATCCTACGGGCATTTTCAATCAACCCTTCTTCCCTGTAGACGTTAATCATTGCTATTGCAGTCGCACAACCTAATGCATGGGAATTGCAGGTGAGGCCAGCATAGAGCGGATGGTCCTCAAAGTAGTTGCCAATCTTTTCACTTAGAATCACTGCTCCTAAGGGGACGTAGCCTGAGGTGAGCCCTTTGGCACAGGTGATAATATCTGGGACCACTTTCCAGTGATCCACAGCAAACCACTCCCCGCACCGACCAAATCCACTCATGACCTCATCACAGATTAGGAGTATATTGTTCTTATCACAGAGGGCTCGCACCTGTTGGAGATAGTCTTTTGGGGGGATGATGATCCCATTCGTGCCGGTGACCGTTTCAATCAGGACTGCCGCAATGGTCTGGGGGCCTTCATACATAATCACCTCTTCAAGGTGTTTCACACATTCTAAACGACAGGTTTCAATCCGCTGACCAAAAGGACAGCGATAACAGTAGGGATCAAGGAAATGAATGATTCCTGGGACCCCTGGTTCAATCGGCCAACGTCTTGGATCGCCAGTCAGAGTGATGGCTGCGGCGGTTCCTCCATGGAAGGAACGATAACGGGATAGGATTTTATGTTTACCCGTATAAAAACGGGCAATCTTTACTGCATTTTCATTTGCCTCTGCGCCTCCAAGGGTAAAGAAACTCTTTTTAAGATCGCCTGGAGTGATCTCGGCGAGAAGTTTTCCAAGGAGACCTCGAACATTTGTCGCGTTGAAAGGGGAGGTATAAATCAATCGATCCAGTTGGTCTTTAATCGCCTGAATCACCTTCTGATGACTATGGCCGATATTTACATTCATCAGTTGGGAGTTGAAGTCAATATATCGCTTCCCATCGAAATCCCAGAAATAAACCCCTTCTGCTCGTTCCACAGGGATAGGTTTGACCTTAGATTGTACAGACCATTCAAAAAGAGTGTATTCCCGGCATAGCTGGACGACTTCATCTGCGGAGAGTTTTGGAATCGTCATGATCTACTCCTTTTTTAATTTTTAGGGATTAGGATATGAGAGGAAACTTTTGTATACAATTATCAGACTTAGAATATTCCGTCAAGAAAAAAAATCACGTTAGTGGGAATGCATCACTCATTCGGAGATATTACTGCCTAATTCTAATAGGGTTCCCCATTTTAGTGAGGTATTACCGTTCGTGGGAGTGCCTCGTTCATAGGTTCGATCCCCTGGCCATCCCAGCCCCCCTCCCATAATTTTCTTGAAAAAGATCAGGGCTCATGTTAGTTTTTTCTTGATGAGACCGGAGACAGTGATTGAAATGCACCATGTCTTTAAGACCTATCCCAATCAGATCTCTGCCCTGTCCGATATTACCTTAGAGATCTTCTCAGGAGAATTTGTCTTTATTGCTGGTCCGAGTGGTTGTGGGAAGAGTGTCCTTCTGCGAATAATTTTTTGTGCGGAGAGGCCGACAAAAGGAGAGGTGGTGGTTTGTGGCCTCCATGTCACCCAACCCGGTTTTAAAAAGATCCATTATTTGAGAAAGATGATGGGGATTATCTCTCCAGAATTTAAACTATTGAGAGATCGTTCAGTGGTTGACAATCTCACCATTGCTTTAGAGGTCACCGGATATGACCCCAAGGAGTCCAAGAGGAAGGCATTAGAGATATTAGATCGGGTCGGACTCAAAAAGAGAGAAGGCGATTCCATCATTGCCCTCTCTGCCGGGGAACAACAGCGGGTCGCTATTGCCCGAGCCCTGGTCAATGCACCCTCTTTAATCCTCGCCGATGAGCCCACTGGAAATCTGGATGCTCAAACGACCTTCGATGTGATGGAGATCTTCAGAGACCTCCACCTCAGAGGCTCTACGGTGGTTTTAGCCACCCAGGACATGGACCTTCTCCGTCGATATCCTCATCGTGTGATCTACCTTATGGATGGTAAAAAGGCTGATTCAATGAGGATTTGATTCATTCAGGGTAAAAGATGATCTCTTTCCTCAGATATGTATTGAGACGCACCCTTCAAAATATGAAGGGGAACTTGTTTCTGGATCTAATCACCATTGGGATCATTTCCATCTCCATGCTCATCTTTGCTGCTTTTACTTTGCTCGCCTTCAATCTGACTCACCTCCTTCAGATCTGGGAGGATAGGATTGAGATCATTGCCTACCTCAAACGGGGGGTTCCAGCCACTGAGTTGGAATCCCTTTTAGAGAAGACCCGTTTCATCGAGGGGGTTGAAATGGTAAGATATATCTCTCCGGATGATGCAATGGCTTTTATGGAAACGAAGCTTGGGGAACAAAAAAATCTTCTGGAGGGGATTCAACCCACCATTCTTCCAGCATCGTTCCAAATTCAACTGAAGAAAGATTACAGGAATTCCATAAAGATTAAAGAGGTGATTGCTCATTTAAAAAAAATTCCTCAATTTGAGGAGATTCAGTATGGACAGGAATGGGTAGAGTCGTTCTCTGTGATCGTTCATATTCTCCGCCTCACGCAATGGGTCCTTGGAGGGCTCCTTCTAATGGCGATCATCTTCATTACTTCTCACACGCTTCAATTGACCATCTTTTCCCGACGGGAAGAGATTGAGGTGATGCAGTGGATTGGGGCCAGCCCTGCTTTGATCCGAGTCCCTTTTTATATCGAAGGCCTCCTTCAAGGACTTTTAGGAGCGGCGTTATCCATTCTTTTTCTCTTTTTATTACTTCAAGGAGTGATCCTATATCTCCCTCCATCCGTCTCGACATGGCTGGCGAAGATCCCTGTCCATTTTCTACCTGCAGAGACCATTGTCTGGATATTAGTGGCAGGAATGATCCTTGGCCTTTTTGGGAGCATTGTGGCTTCGATGAGGGTTTTGAAATATCGATGAGAGAGTCTTATATTAAGAAAGTGAAATGGATGATCATCGCCGGTCTTTTCCT
>JBBIRT010000084.1:13385-14175 GCA_037441725.1 Deltaproteobacteria bacterium
GGACCTCCCTGCCCTTGGGGCAGGCCGCACGGATCAGATTGAAAAGGACCTCTCCGAGAAGAAGAGAGATCTCAAAGACCTTAAAAAGGAGATTTCCGTCACCAAGAAGAAGGAAAAAGAGATTCGGGGAAAAGAGTCCTCTATTCTTGGAACCCTCCATCACCTCGAAGTAGAACTTTACAAGAAGGAGAAAGAATTAAGGCAGATGGAAATGCAGTTGGCCAAAACCCAGGAGAGACTCCATCAAACCAAACATCATATCCTTTTGCTTAATCAAAGAATGGATCAAACCCAGGGCGAGCTCTTCTCGAGAATGGTAGCTCTTTATAAAATGGAAAAGATCCCTACAGAGGATTTCCTTCTTGCCTCAAAATCCTATCTTGATCTCTTGATGCTTAACAAATATTTCAGAGTGATCATGCATTATGATGCCCAACTGATTGATACTTATCGGTCTCAGGTTGCCTTAAAGGAGAAATACCAAGAAGAGTTGCTTCGAGATCAATCGCTGTGGCAGCGAAATATCTCTGAAATCGAGAAAAAGAAAAGGGAAATCACACAGGTCAGCAGCGAGAAACGAACCTTGCTTAAATCCATTCAGAATCAAAAGGTCGTTTATCAAAAGGTTATCCTGGAATTAGAGGAGAGGGCAAAGGGACTTCAGGCCTTGATTGAAAAACTCGAAAAGGAGAAGAGCCTCTTGGCTTATAAGAAATCGAAATACGAAGACCTGAGGGGAAAACTCCCTCCTCCGGTTCAGGGAAAAGTGATTAGTCTGTTTAAAGAAAGA
>JBBIRT010000085.1:0-14089 GCA_037441725.1 Deltaproteobacteria bacterium
TATCAATGAATGGAAAAAGGAAGTTGAGGGATGAAAGAATCCAAACGGGAGCTGGACTCTGAAGAGTTTATAGAAAAGAGTTGTTTTCGATGTGGGAAAGACCTTCCTCCAGGGAGTTTATATTATGTCGTTCATGTGAGGGTCTTTTCAGGGTTTGATGGATTTGTCAATGAGCCTGAAGAAGGGGTGGACCAATCGTTAAGGCAATTACTTGAGCAGATTAATTCCTCAGCTCCTGAAGCCTTGGAAAAAGAGGTTTATGAAGAGATTACCCTCATGGTCTGTAAGCCTTGTCGTGACCACCTGGTGAATGTGATCAAACAACCCTGGGAAGGCCCCTTTCAAATCCAGAAGGATCCTGACCCTATTCTCCATTGAGGATTTCTTAGAATAGTGGAAATTCCTCTAATAAATTATGATGATTGATATCCAGTATTCCAAATAATTGCTTGATAAAAAATTCAATTTATGTTTAATTAAATCAATTAAATAAGATGAAGGAAAAACCACCATTCCGGGTGGTTGATGAATTTGAACAATTCTTAAGATATTTAAGAAAGAGGCTTTCCCTTTTTTTTAAATAGGGAAAAACTTAGGTTAAATGAAAGGCGATTAGAGAAAGAAAGATGGCAGAGTTAAGAAGAGAACCCATCACAAGGATGTGGGTAGTGATCACCAATGATAATCCAAAGGGTCCAGCAGATTACCTTGCCTTTAAACCCCCCTATCAACGAGTCGAAATGGAAGGGCTCTGTCCCTTCTGCCCCGGAAATGAAGGGATGACCCCACCTGAAATTTTCTCTCTAAAAGGAGAGGGGAGGCGTTGGTCGGTCCGAGTCATCCCCAATAAATTTCCTTTCTTCCATATTGAGGGAGACTTCGATCGAAGACCAGAGGGAATGTATGATATCATGGAGGCCATTGGTGCTCATGAGATTGTTGTGGAATCCCCTCAACATGATCAAAATCTGGCCAATATGGACCCCGGGCAAATTCGAAACATCCTTTTTGCTTATAGGGAGAGGTTGCTTGACCTGGAGAAGGATCGCCGATTCCAGCAGTTTCTGATCTTAAAGAATTATCCTGGCATTTTTAATCGCCATCCCCACTCTCATATCATCGCCATGCCTGTTCTCCCCAAGAGGATAGATGAAGAGATCTATGGAATCATGGATTACCACCAACGGAAAGAACGTTGTATTTTCTGTGATATCGTTAAAGAAGAGATCTCTGTGAGAAAGAGGGTGATTTTAGAAACCGTCCATTTCTTAATCTTCTCTCCCTTTGCTTCACGCTATCCCTTTGAAACCTGGATCGTCCCAAAAGTCCATTCATCTGATTTTCATCACCTTAAGGAAGAAGAGATGATCGATCTTTCTGTTGGGATCCAATCCTTATTCCATCGCTTTTTTAAACTTCTTGCCGATCCCCCTTATAGTCTAACCCTTCATACCTCCCCAGTTCAAAGTCGATTCCATCGACCTGAATACCACTGGCATATTGAGACTCGGTTGAGAATCGGTTTACGGGAAGGATTTGAGTGGGGAACAGGTTTTTTTGTCAACTTCACTCCTCCTGAGGACGCCGCAAGGTTTCTGAGGGAGGTTGAATAAAAAAAATACAGTGGATTTGGCATGGAATATTTTGACCTAAGAAGAAAGGATGGCATGATCGGACGGTCTAGGGAGATTAGGAGGAGGAGAAAGAGATGGGCGATCCTCTTAGGAGCACTCCTCACTGGGCTCTTTCTTATTTTTCATCAATTGATTCTTCCCTCCCTTTCACCTCCCCCCCCTGACATTCCTTCTGAGACTATTTCTCAGGTTACAAATGAGCTTCAATACCGTACAGTTGAAGGGGATATTAGAAAGCGAAGCAGTCTCTTTCAATCCCTCGTAGAGAAGAACATCCCTATTCACTGGATAGACCTCATTGTTTCGAAATTGAAGCCTTATGTTGATTTTAAAAGGATTAAGGGTGGAACCTACCAACTCATCCTGGATGTAAAGGGAGAGTTGATAAGATTTATTTATGAGGCCTCCCCTACAGAGGTTTATGAAATTGAAAAGAATGCTGATGGTTATTTTGCTTATAAGAAAGAGATTCCCCTCGAAACCCGAATCACGAAGGTCAGGGGGGAGATTCAATCCTCTCTCTTCGAGGCGATGGATGCCATTGGAGAAGGAGATGCCCTGACCATTGCCTTTGCTGAAATCCTTGCTTGGGAGATCGATTTTTATAAGGATGTGCGGCAAGGGGATCGGTTTAAATTGGTAGTGGAAAAGATTTATAAAGGAGATCAGTTCATCCAATATGGAAAGATCTATGCGGTTGAATATCAGGGAGAAGAAAAGACAGTCAGGGGGATCTATTATGATGGAGGTTATTATAACGAGAAAGGACATTCCCTGAAAAAGGCCTTTTTAAAAGCACCATTAAGGTTCAATCGGATCAGTTCGAGATTCAGTCAAGCAAGGAAACATCCCATCTTGGGTGGAGTGAGACCTCATTTCGGAGTGGATTATGCAGCGCCAGTAGGAACTCCAATATGGGCAGTCTCTGATGGAGTCGTAACATTTTGTGGATGGAACAGGGGGTTTGGTCGGCAGGTCATCATCCGCCATTTGAATGGGTATCAGACCTATTATGGGCATCTCTCCGGTTTCGGCCCAGGGATTCGAAAGGGAGTCCGGGTGAAACAGCAACAAATCATTGGATATGTAGGATCAACGGGTCTATCCACTGGACCCCATTTAGACTACCGATTAGCTAAGAACGGTCGATTCCGCAATCCATTGAAAGAGACCTTTCCTGCAGGCCTTCCCATTGATAAAAGGGAGATGGAAAAATTTATCCCAATTCGGGACGAGATGTTACTCCGGCTTCAGGAGGAGCCAATCGATTCAGAAGGGATAAAAGAAAGGGGAGATCAAAGAGAATCCATCGAGAGAGGAGGATATGGGAAGGAAAAAGATTCTCATCGTGGATGATGAGCGAGATATTGTAAAGGCACTGATCATTCGACTTCAGAAAGTTGGATACGATGTGGTCACTGCCTTTGATGGTGATCAGGGGGTTTTTATGGCCCATAAGGAAAACCCTGATATCATCCTCCTTGATATCCGGATGCCTGGTAGCGATGGATTCAACGTGATCGAGAGATTAAAACAGTCCAGATCCACTTCAACCATACCCATCATCTTTTTAACTGGAAGCCCTGAAAAGGATCTGGAAAAGAGGGCGATGGAGATGGGGGTCCGTTTCTATATTAAGAAACCCTATGACCCTGAGGAGTTGTTGGATGCCATCCAAAGGGCCTTAAAAGAAAATGCTTTTGAGATCGGGGGGAAATAATCTTGTGGCAGGAGATAGATGCTAAGGGAAGATTTTGTGATTCAATCGGAGATCCGAAGGATATTGGTTCGAAGTAATGTGGATTATTCAAAAATCAGTTTTGGGACGGTGAAAGGGGTGGTTTACCTCAGAGGAACCTTCGAGCTTTCACGTTTATATGTGAATGGGAGTTCTGAGGGGATTATAGAATTCACAAAGAAGAACCTTGTCTCATTAGAAAAAAAGATTAGGAGCATTCCTGGGGTTATAGACGTCAACTTCCAACTGGTCAATTGGAAAAAAGAGAAAGGGCAATGGGTTTCTAAGTAGGAGTCAAAGCACCTTGAGAATAAAAATGAATTCTATTTATCGAAGGATTTTAAGAGAGATCGAAAAGGAGGTTGAGGTCCATCCAAATTATGCCGATCTTCAAAATCAGTATGCCCTCCTCCTGATGGCAGATGGTAGGATGGAGGAGGCTAAAGCCCACTTTTTAGAGGCCCTCCATTTAAATCCAAAATATCGAGAAGCAAACCTCAACTTGTGTTTCCTATATATGGAGGAGGGCAGGTGGGCGGAGGCCAAAGAGATCCTTCTTTCTGAGCTTCGAAGAGATTCAAAGGATTCCTTTATTCATCATGCCCTGGGAATCTTATCTCTCCAAGATGGGAAGCGAAAGGAGGGGATTGTCCATCTCCAGGAGGCCATCCGGCACAATTCCTATTATCGTGAATTTTATAAGAGAAAGGGGATTTGGCAAGGAGGGACCATCCAATTCAATCAAAAATCTTTGGGAATTTTAAAAAAAACTCATCTCAATTATCATTATGCCCAATTTCACAACTTGATCGGTCTATTCCTGGCCAAGAGTGGGAGATCGAGACAGGCTGTTGCAGAGCTCAAAAGGGCTTTGAAGTTAAAACCAGATGAATTTATTTTTTACGCCAATCTCGGAACCGTCTATTATTACCAGGGTGACTACCCGAAAGCGATTCAGAGTTTCGAGAAGGCCGTCCATCTCGATCCTTCTTATGGGATGGGTTACGCTAATCTCAGTTTTATTTATGGTCTGATGTCTCGCACAAAAGAGGCACTTCAGTATATGAAAAAAGCGGTTCAGATGAACCCCAACTATGCAGATCTTCATTATAATTTGGCTCTCCTTTATAGCGATCGAAAAAGGTATGAGAGAGCCATCCTCGAATTGAAAAAGGCGCTCCGGATTAACCCAAATTACCTCTTTGCAAGGATCAATTTGGGTGTCCTTTACGAAGATCAAAAGAAATGGAGAGAAGCAAGGAGGGAATATCAGAAGATTCTCCAGATCACCCCAGAGGATGAAAGTATCCGAAAACGTTTAGAAAGAATTTCATCATAGAGGGAGAAAGAATGGCTATCCCTGATTCTATGAAACGACCTGGGGTCCAATCCCTATTGGTGATTCATCAAGGTGCCCTCGGTGATTTTATTCTGGCTTTACCTGCCCTCGAATCCTTACGTAAAACCTTTCCCTATGCCCAATCCGTCATGATGGGATATCCCCGAATCTTAGAGTTAGTGGAAAAGAGATTCTATGCAGATGCCATATATTCCATCGATCAGAGCGGGATGGCCACTTTTTTTGTTCGAGATGGACCTCTCCATTTAGGCCTTTCTCAATTCTTTAATCAATTTGACCTTATCATTCTATTTGGAAGGGATGAGGAAGGACCGATCGCATTAAATCTAAGAAAGGTATGTAAGGGACAGGTCCTCCAAATCAATTCCTTCCCTCCATGGGATGAAAAAATCCATTTAGCCGATCATCTCTTGGAACAATTTTCACAGAAGGGAATCCCTGTATTTAAATCAAACCCAAGGCTTTATCTGAATGATTCTGACAGAAGATGGGCAGATGATTTCTGGAAAGGGAAAGGGGTAGCCCCTGATGAAAGATCGAGGGTGATCCTCCTTCATCCAGGTAGCGGAAGTAAAAAGAAGGTTTGGCCCATTGAACGATTTTTAAGCCTTGCCCAGGTGCTTCAGGATCAATTCCATACAAAGATTCTTATAATCCTCGGACCTGCCGAAGGGCCTCAGGTTCAAAGGGCCTTTGAAGGGATAGGAGATCATCCTTTTCTCTTTGCTAAAGGGCTTACCCTCCTTCAATTGGCTTCTGTCATGGAGGGAGGATGGTTCTTTATTGGGAATGATTCCGGTATCTCCCATATGGCTGCCGCTTTAGGAATTCCCACATTGACCATCTTTGGTCCAACGGATCAAAGGGTTTGGTCCCCGAGAGGAGAGAAGACCCATGTGGTTCGGAAGGAGATTTATTGTTCTCCCTGTCCTCAAGAGCGATTCTTCCAATGCAACGATTTTGAGTGCCTCAGCAAGATTGAATTACCGGATGTCATAAAGGGTTTAGAGAAAATAGGAATTAAACTCAATTCATAAAGGAGAGGAGGCAGGAAAAATGGAAGAGAAAAAAGTAGGGGAAGTGATAAAATATTTTAGTAAGATTAATGTTGCAGCAATTCGACTCACTGAGGGATCATTAAGGGTCGGGGATAAGATCCATATTGTTGGTCATACCACTGACATCACCCAAATGGTTGATTCCATGCAGATTGAGAATAAAAACGTTCAGGAAGCAGGACCAGGGGCAGACATTGGGGTGAAAGTAAAGGACCGAGTGCGAGAGCATGATAGTGTCTATAGAGTGGTTGAGTAAATCGATGATTCATTTTGGATCACCATTCTGAAAGAGAATTTTAAATAATTTAAGGGAATTAACATCTTGAATGGGAAATAGGATTGTCTCGGAGCAAAGTAAGAGAAGACTGGGAAGGAATAAAATATGTTCGAATTGTGGAAGTGAGGTTGAATTTTTATCAAAGATCCTTCCAATTTGTATGGATTGCCTTCGATCAGGAAAAGAGACGATTAAACCTTTTGTGGAGCAGGCTCATCATCTTTCAAGGGAACCATTTCGATTAAGAGATTTCCCGCCGAGAGATTCCTCAGGGACGCCTTGCCCAATTTGCATCAATGCCTGTCAAATTCCAGAAGGAGATTGGGGTTATTGCGGGTTGAGAACCCGAAGGGAAGGGAGAATGGAAGGAGTTTCAGCAGAAAGGGGGAATGTGAGTTGGTATTATGATGGGCTTCCTACTAATTGTGTAGCAGACTGGGTTTGCCCTGGGGGGACAGGTGCAGGGTATCCCCGATTTGCCTATGCCTCGTCCCCAGAATATGGGTTTAAGAACCTCGCTGTTTTTTATCATGGATGTTCTTTTAACTGCCTTTTCTGTCAGAATTGGACCCACCGAGAAAGGGTGTGGGATAAGAAAAGGGTCTCCCCGGATGAACTGGCCCAGGCAGTGGATGATCAGACCAGTTGTGTCTGCTATTTCGGAGGGGATCCAACCCCACAGCTTCCCCATTCTATCGAGGTATCAAAAAAGGCCCTCGAGAAGGCAAAAGGAAGAATCCTCCGGATCTGTTGGGAGACGAATGGATCTATGAATCCTGACCTTTTAGAAAAAATGATTGAGCTTGCGATGATTTCGGGAGGCTGCATCAAATTTGACATTAAGGCCTGGGACCCCTTCCTTCATCAGGCCCTCTGTGGAGTTTCAAATGATAGGACTAAGAAGAATTTTGAGCGAGTTTCTCAGTGGTTTGGAAAAAGGCCTGAGGTCCCCCTTTTAGTCGCCAGCACCTTACTCATTCCAGGTTATATTGATGAACGAGAGATAGAAAATATCTCAAATTGGATTGCCTCACTCAACCCTGATATTCCTTATGCCCTCTTAGCCTTTTATCCTCAATTCTTTTTTAAAGATCTTCCCACGACCTCAAGAGCATTCGCTTTTAGGTGTAAAGAGATTGCAGAAGACGCAGGGCTACGGAGAGTGAGGATAGGGAATATGCATCTGCTTTGATGGACCAAATCAAAAAGTAGGATCTGGAAGGATGAACCCCCTTGATTCATCTTATCAGAAGGCATTTGAATTTTTAGTGACCCATTCTATCTATCCCATGATGAGTAAAAAAGGGACACTCTACTTTAAGGGGCTGAAGAAGATAGGTCGATCTGACTTAGAAAAGAAAAATGAGCTCATAAGGCAGTTGGAGATCAAGACATCTGAAGATTGTGCGAGGGTGAGGAGAGAGGTTCAGGCGGTGGTTTCTCTTCGGAGGAGCCATCGACCCATTCGGGAATGGATCAAGGAGGAGAGGCCAAGGGAGATGTTGATGAGATTTGGAGCAGAAGCATTACCTTTATCTAAACTCCTGGCCATCATCCTCAGGACTGGAAAAGAAGGAATCGATGCAGAACAACTCTCAAAGAGATTATTAAATCACTTCAGGACGCTGAGAGCAATGGATTCTGCTCCCATCTCTGAAATTTGTAAGATGGAGGGGATCGGTTATGCCAAGGCCGTACAGATCAAGGCAGCATTAGAATTAGGGAAGAGACTTTATAAAGAAGAGGCAGAGCAGAAGAAGAGGATTAAAAGGGCTGACGAGGTGATGGGCTATGTTCAGGAATATTATGGCCCCTATCTGAGGGATGCCCAGAAAGAATATTTTTATGTGATTCTTTTGGATATTAAAAATAAACCTATCCACAATATCGAGTTAAGTAAAGGTAGCTTGAATGCTACCGTGGTCGATCCCCGAGAAATTATCAAAGAGGCCACTTTAAGGTCTGCTGCCTCTGTCATTTTGGTTCACAACCATCCCTCGGGTGAAACCGAGCCCTCTCCTGAAGATATGGATCTCAACCATCGAATCATTCAAGCCTGTCACTTGGTGGGAATAAAGGTGTTAGATCATATCATCATTGGAAAAAATAGAGAGGATTATTTTAGTTTTGCCAATGCAAGATTGATGGGGTGAGGAGTAGATCACGATGAAGACTGGGGTGGCTCATCTTCCCCTTCATCATGGGAAGGCTCCTTCTTGGCTCTTTCAGAGGATGAAGGGTCTAGCCAGGGAGATTACGCTCTTTGTCATCGATGCCTATGGTGCGGAGGAGATGCTTCTTCGACTCTCTGATCCCTTTTGGTTTCAAGCCTTGGGTTGCGCCTTAGGATTTGACTGGCACTCCAGTGGTGTGACCACAACCGTATGCGGTGCCCTTAAAGAAGGGCTTCCGGGGATGGAAGGGGAGATCGGATTCTTTGTGGCAGGGGGCAAAGGGAGGGCCTCCAGGAAGACTCCTCAAGAGATCGAGGAGATTTGTAATCAATATTCCATAAATGGGACTCCCCTCATCTATGCCAGCCGTCTGTCTGCAAAGGTGGATAGTGCTGCGGTTCAGGATGGATATCAGATTTACCATCATTGCTTCTTCTTTCTCCCTTCTGGACCGTGGGCAGTAATCCAACAGGGGATGAATGGGGAGACTCGATATGCCCGAAGATATCACTGGTTGAGTCATGGAGTGAAAGATTTTGTCTGTGAGCCCCATTGGGCTGTCTGCTGTGACAAAACAGGAGAGGGGCTTAATTTGGTGGCAAAGGAGAGTGATCCCCTTCGGCAATGCATCACTGAGCTTTCCCATCAAGTTCCTGAATTCCTGGTTGCCGAAGGAAGAAAGGTCAATGAACTTTACCTCCAACGAGAGCATCCGGTTCCTATGGAAAGGATTCGTTTGGAAAGGATGGAAAAGATTTTCAAACAAATTTATAAGCAATCACCAAAAAGTTTTGAAGAACTTCTTGGGGTTCAAGGGGTTGGGCCTAAAAGTTTACAGGCCCTAAGCCTGATCTCAGAATTGATTTTCGGGGTGAAGCCCAGTTTTAAAGATCCGACTCGATTCAGTTTCGCTCACGGAGGAAAGGATGGTCATCCCTATCCTGTGGACCGAAAGACCTATGATCACACCATTGAGATATTAGGAAGGGCGATTGAGAGGGCAAAGGTGGGTGATCGGGATAAGATCGAGGCCATCAGACGACTAAAAGGATTTTTAAATCGATTGTAAGGGATGAGGAGCATGAAGTCCTTTACCCTATGCCCTCTATCCGGAGTGGAGGAGATGCGATTCGTTGCTGATTTCCATTTGCATTCTAAATTCAGTCGGGCAACCAGTAGGGACATGGAAGTTGAAACCCTTGCCTTATGGGCGAAAAAGAAAGGCATTACCCTTCTTGGGACTGGAGATTTTACCCATCCCACCTATTTTGCAGAGTTGAGATCGAAGTTAGAACCGGCTGAAGATGGTCTCTTTAAATTAAGAAAGGGGATTCAGGAGATCCGATATCTGCTAACCACGGAGGTGAGCAACATTTATACCCAGAATGGGAAGGTGAGGAGGATCCATCATCTCCTCTTTGCTCCCAGTTTTGAAGTGGTGGAGGCCATTTCTTCTCAGTTAGGAAAACATGGGAAACTTTCTTCCGATGGTAGACCGATCTTCAGTTTTGATTCAAAAGAGTTGATGAGAATGGTCCTGGATATTTCACCGGATTGTCTAATCATCCCTGCCCATGCCTGGACTCCCTGGTTTTCAATCTTTGGAGCCAATTCTGGATTTGACTCCATCGAGGAATGTTTCGGGGAATGGTCTCGATATGTCTACGCCATTGAAACGGGTCTCTCTTCCGATCCTGAGATGAATTGGAGATGGTCTGCACTTGATTCCATTACCCTCCTATCCAATTCGGATGCCCACTCTCCCAATCGCTTGGGGAGAGAGGCCAATGTCTTTGATTGCCCATTGGATTATCGAGAGATTACGGATACGATTCGTAAAAAAGACCGAAGGCGGCTGCTCTTTACCATTGAATTCTTTCCAGAGGAAGGGAAGTATCATTTTGATGGTCATCGGTCCTGTGGCGTCATTTTCTCCCCCGCTCAAACAAAGAAGAATCAATATCTCTGTCCCAACTGTCATAAGAAATTAACCATCGGAGTCATGCATCGGGTTGAGAAGCTGGCAGACCGCCCAGAGGGGTTCATCCCTAAGAGTGCTATCCCCTCCATTCATCTTATTCCATTGGAGGAGATCATCGCTGAGGCATTGGGGGTGAGGGTTGGAACAAAGGCAGTGGACTTGGAGTATGAGCGATTGGTGGAAAAAGGAGGTTCAGAGTTCAGGATTCTCCTCGAGGCGACGCCTGAGGAATTGTCCTCCTTCGTCCCCCCTTCTATTTTGGACGGGATCATTCGAGTGAGACAGGGTAAAGTCAAAATTGTTCCTGGCCATGATGGGGTCTACGGAAAAATTTCAAATTTTCATGAAAAAAAGGAGGGAGACGAGGAGAAGGAGCAGCTAAGGCTTTTCTGATGATCAAAGCAGGTTGTTGTGGTTTCCCGGTTAAGAGAGAGATTTACTACAACCATTTCTCTGTTGTTGAAATACAGCAAACTTTTTATCAGCTTCCTCAGGCTCAAACAGGAAGGCGCTGGAGGGAAGAAGCCCCTTCTGATTTTGAATTTACCATGAAGGCCTGGCAGTTAATCACTCATGAACCTTCCAGTCCGACCTACCGACGACTGAGCATCGGTATCCCGGAGGCCCAAAAGAGACATTATGGCTTTTTTAAGAACACCGAAGAGGTGGATCTTGCCTGGACGAAAACGGTTGAGTTTGCCCTTGCCTTGGGAGTAAAAAAAATCATATTTCAATCTCCAAAGAGTTTTGATCCTAAAGGAGATCATATTCGAAATTTGAAAATATTTTTTCAACGAATTGAAAGACACTTTTTCACCTTGATCTGGGAACCTCGGGGACCATGGCCAGAGAAAGAGGTCTTGGGGTTGTGTGAGGAATTAGCCATCATTCCCTGTCTGGATCCTTTTAAGGGAAGCCTATTTAAAGGGGACCTGCTCTATCTCCGACTCCATGGACGAACAGGATATCATTCCCGTTACACGGATGAAGAACTCTGGGCCCTCTGGAAAAGGGTAAAGTCCTATCCGGAGGTCTACTTGATGTTTAACAATGTCCATATGATGGAGGATGCCATCCGGATCCAGGAGTTCCAAAAAAGGAGGGAGGAGTCTTGACAATCTTTTTTATTTCATTTAAAATGAATCGTGATTCATAAAATGAATTATGATTTCTGAATTTCGAATCAGGGTGGAAGGGAGATGAAGATCAGGACCTCTGAGCGAAGAGCGAGGGAATACTTAGCCCACCGGAAAGAAATTCTGATTGCCGCAGAGAAGGTCTTTGCCGCCAAAGGGTTCTTTACCACGAAGATGATAGATATTGCTCAAGAAGCAGAGTTCGGGACAGGGACACTCTATAAATATTTTAAATCGAAGGAAGAATTATTTTTTATCCTGTTCAATGAAAAGATGGAAGAGATCAACCGATTGATCAAATATGAATTTTCCCGAATTGCTCCAGCAAAGGAAAAGATTCGAGGCGCCCTGAAGAATTTGTTTGAATTCATCGAGAAAAACAGAGATTTCTTTAGGATCTTCCTTTCAGAACAGAATCTGACGGAGTGGACGATCAAAGAAGATTTCAGGAAAGGGATCCATTTGAAACGGGTGACCTACATCAATCTCCTTGCAAAGGTCATGAAGCAAGGGGTTCAAGAAAAGACATTTAGATCCTTCAACCCCAAGGACATGGCTTGTTCGTTGTTGGGGATGGTGAATTCCTTTGTCTTGGAATGGCTTATCAGTAAGAAGGATTATCCGATTGCTTCGAAGCTGGAGACCCTTTTAGAAATCTTTTTGGGTGGAGTCCAGAGGAGAGAAAGGAGGAGATAGGTTGATGATGAAAAGAGGGTTGTTAGGATTGATGATGGGGATATTTCTATTTTCAGGAGGAATTTGGGCACAGGTACCTCAAAAACCCCTCACCCTTGAGGAAAGCATCAAGATTGCCTTAGAAAAAAATTTGGCCCTCCGTTCGGCAAGAGAGGGAGTGGTTGGCTCGGAATTTAAACGAAAGCAGGCGGTGACCAATTTTCTTCCCACCTGGACAGGGCAGTATGGATATACCCGTTATGACCATCGTTCTCCTGTCACCCTGGAGGTGACAACGGTTACAAGAACCCTTACCATTCCTGGTGTAGGAACCATTGGTATGCCTTCGAGTATTCCCCATTCTACCCGAGATGTTTATAGCCTGAGCACGACTCTTGCTCAGCCCATTTTTACTGGAGGTCTAAATCTTTCAAATTATCGGTTAGCCAAGATGGGGATAGATCTATCAAAGGAAAATGTTGAGACGATTAAGCTGGATTTGGTGCTTCAAGTCCGAGAGGGGTATTTCAATATTTTAAGGGCAGAGAAGTTCTTGCAGGTGGCCCAGCAACAGGTAAAAAATTTTGAGGCCCAATTGGAGGTGGCCAAGGCCTTTTTCGAGGTTGGGATTGTCCCCAAAAACGATGTGCTTCAAGCGGAGGTTCAATTAGCCAATGCCAGACAGGGGTTGGTGAAGGCTGAGAATGGTCTGGCCCTGGCTAAGGCCTCATTCAATCTATTACTTCGAAGGGAGTTGGATAGTCCTTTAGAGATTGAGGACATCCTGGATGATAAGCCTTTTGAATTAGGGTTTGAGGCTTCTGTGGAAGAGGCCCTTCGAAAGAGACCCGAGATCAAGATGGCCCAGATCAATATTGAACAGGCCAAAGAGGGAGTGAAGGTGGCTCGGAGCGGTTATTTTCCCACCCTCAGTCTCTTAGGGAACTACAACCGGGCCTCAGAAGAATTTTCAACCTATGGAGATCTTCGGAGCGAGCGATGGACGATTCAAGCCCTGGCCACCTTTACACTCTGGAACTGGGGGAATACGGCCTTCAAGGTGGGAGAGAGTAAAGTAAAAGTGTCACAGGCTGAGAATGCAAAGCTTCAGCTCTTAGAATCGATTGCGTTAGAAGTAAAGAATGATTACCTCAATATGTTAGTGGCAGAGAAAAATATTGGAGTGGCAGCAAAGGCCGTAGAGCAGGCTGAGGAAAATTTAAGGATGAATGAGGAACGGTATAAATATCAGGTGGCCACCCAAACGGATGTCCTTAATGCCGTAACCTTGTTGACCCAGGCGAGAACCAACTATTACAGTGCCCTCAGCGATTTCAACATTGCAAAGGCTCAACTGGAGCGCTCCATGGGAAGGATGTACCCTTAAGGGTTAAACCCTTCGTAAAACCTCTATGATGAAAAGGGTTAAATGATGAGATCAGAAAGATTAAAAATAGTTCATGGGTGGAAAATCATTTTATTGATGCCCTTATTACTCTGGGGATGTGGTTCAAGCGGGTCCCACCCTGCAAAGGAGACTGTCAATTCTCCCTCTTCCATCCTGGAAGAGAAGGTGGTGGAGGTGATAGAGGTTCATCCAAGTCCCCTCTTCTATACCATCGAAGCCGTAGGGAGTCTCAAAACCATTGAGGATGTGATTCTCAGTCCTAAACGATCAGGGATCATTAAAAACATTTTGGTAAAAGAAGGAGATCGGGTCAGGAGGGGTCAAGTTCTGGTTCAGCTCGATGATGTGGATGCAAGGCTTCAGGTGGAGAGGGCAGAGGCCTTATTGAAACAAGCTGAAACCACCCTTGAGACTGATCAGAACACATTGACCCGGTATCAGAGACTCTTGGAGATGAAGGTCATTCCTCAACAGACTTACGATGACCTTAAACTTCGAGTAAAGTTAGATGAGGTGAGATTGGAATTAGCTAAGACCGAGCTGGAGATGGCCAAGCAGAATTTATTGGACCATCAGATCGTTTCGCCGATTGAGGGGATGGTTGATCTCATGATCGCAGCGCTTGGAGAACATGTGAATGTTGCTCCG
>JBBIRT010000086.1:0-13469 GCA_037441725.1 Deltaproteobacteria bacterium
CGAATGCTGGGTCTGCGCGGATGCCTTGCGTGCAAGTGGTCGGCCGTTCAAATCGGCTCGCCCCGACCATAAATAAATGAAGAATGATTAGTGAGGAGTGAGAAGTCATTAATGTTTAGGCCGAACGACTGCGGGAGAGCAGGAGGGTGCCGTTGCGACGAATAAGGAGCGACTCTTGGCACGCCGCTTAGTATAAGGCCGAAAAAGGGGGCAGTTCTATTTTTACAGAAAATCTGGATAGAAGAAAAATACATGTCACCCATTTAAAAGGCACCTATCGAGAGAAAACCGTAGTTTCTTTGAATTTGCGGTGTCCGCCTCAAAATGAGATGTTGATGATATTCTAAGCTCAGGATGGAGCGGTTGACCAATCAGACCTCGTGGTTTATGACCTACCCCAACCCACTCCTCCTTAAATGTTCTCAGCGTTTCTCCAACCATCCCATGCCATTCGAAAGCTTCTTCTTAAATACCCTTCTCCCAATGCGCCCATTACCGCTCAAACACTGACAAAATGTCAAATTATGTAAAAAATGAGCACTATTGGGCTAAAATGGAGAGAAACCAGTAATTGAGGCATATTAAAAACCTTTTTAATTTTAAATAATTAAAGACAAATAGATTATTTTCAAAAGAATCTCAATTATTGGTATCTTTTTTGCTCTAATTAAAAATAAATATGAAAGATAAAGACAAAAAGAAGGTTATTATAACCCTTCGTTGGACTGCCATTATCGTTACCTCCTACCTCATTCTGTTTGGTAGAGGACAGGTAGCCAATATTGGTTTAAGTCACTTATTAATTATAGGTTATCTTATCTCCAATCTTATACTCATCTTCCTTCCTGAAACATGGTTTTCAAAACTAAAATTTTTTTACCCCCTTGTTCTTTTTGATACTGGAATTGTAACCTTTGGGATGTATCTTTCAGAGAAGATGACATCTGATTTTTATATCGTTTTCTTTCTCATCATCATCTTTGCATCCGTCAGTAGAAATTTTAAATTGTTAATGGTGATCGGGGGGATCACAGCGCTCCTTTATGGGATCCTTCTCTATTCCTGGGGACTTTTAACCTCACAGGATAGTATCAGCTATACCCTTCGAATTCCATTCATCTTCATCATGACTGCCTTTTATGGATATATTGTCCAGACCTTGAGCAAGGAGAAACGAAAGGCCGTCATCCTATCCGAAGATAAATATCGAAGTCTCTTTGAAAATGCCAATGATGGAATTATTCTACTAAGGAGCCCTCAGGGGCAGATTGTGGATGTCAACCGAGAGGTGGAGAAGTCTACTGGATATAACAAGCAAGAATTACTCTTCAAGGAAATCCTCGATCTGTTTGGGCAAGAGGAGAAAGAAAAAGCAAAACGATATCTTGAAGAAGTGAATGAGAGAGGAGAGGGAAGGACCGAATCTTTGGCCCTCCAGAGGAAAGATGGAAGTTTTCTGGAGATGGATTTGTCAATGAAGAAAATAGATTTGGGAGAGGAATCCTTATGTCAGATGATCTTTCGGGATCTCACCGAGCAGAGAAAACTTGAGAAGAAGATCAGCGAGAGCAAGAGGAATCTCGAGGCCATTTTTGATGGTATCCGGGATCAACTCTCCCTTCAGTCTTTAGACTATAGAATCTTACGAGTCAATCGAGCCGTTGTAGAGAAATATAATACCACCTACAATGAATTGATCAATCGCAGATGTTATAAGGCCTTTTTTCAGAGAGCCCTTCCTTGTGAAAAATGCCCGATATCCATCACCATCGAAACCAAACGACCCTCTTCATCCACTATGAAGATCTCTAAGGATAATACGACCCTTCAAATCTTTTCTTATCCCATCTTAGATGAAAAGGGAAATCTCGTCTCCGTTATTGAATATAAAAAGGATATCACCGATGAGCAACGACTTCAGGAACAACTCATTCAGTCAGAAAAATTAGCAGGAATCGGGATATTGGCTTCAGGTATTACCCATGAAATCAATAATCCTCTAAGTGGCATTATGGGAATGGCAGAGCTTGCCTTGGAAGAGGAAGATCCTTCAAAGAAGAGAGAATATTTAGAAGATATCTTAAAGTGTGCTCAAAAGATCAGTGACATTGTCAAGGGATTGAGGTCCTATTCTCGTGCTGCCAAAAAGGAGGAGCTTAGCCTGGTCGATCTCAATGAAGTGCTTGAGGAATCATGGAAAATGGTTCGATTAGCAATCAAAGGGCCTCCAATAGAATTAATAAAAGAATTCCAACCTGTTGAAAAGATACAGGCAAACATGGGTGAGATTCAACAGGTCTTTACCAATCTTATTACCAATGCGTTCCAAGCAATGAATGGAAATGGAGGAACATTGAGACTGGCAACCCAATCCTTAAAGGATTCAATCCAAGTGAAAGTCAGTGATAATGGTATTGGAATCCCACAGAAATATCTCAATCAAATCTTTGACCCATTTTTTACAACGAAGAAGGTTGGTGAGGGGACAGGTCTTGGGCTGAATATCGTTTATCGAATTATCACAAAGCACCAGGGAACCATTGATGTGGAAAGCAAAGAACAGGTAGGAACAACCTTTACAATCAAATTTCCGAAAAGGAGTGAGGACTCGTGAAAAGAAAAATATTAATTGTCGACGATGAAGAGGTGATCCGAAAATTTTTAAAAATTCATCTTTCAAAACTGGGTTATGAGGTAAGGGAAGCCATGGATGGGGAGCAGGCCATTGAAGAAATAAAGAAGGACGTTTTTGACCTTCTCATCTGTGATGTCCTCATGCCTAAGAAAGATGGATGGGAAGTGATTAAAGAAGTGAAGTCGGATCCAAAGACGAGGGACATCCCCGTGATTGTCTTGACGGCTAAGAATGAAGATGCAGATATGTTTAAGGGATATGATTTAGGAGCCAATTATTATATGACTAAACCCTTTACCAAATCCCAGCTCCTTTATGGGCTGCAATTGATGTTCAATGAATCTTAAGCCAAAGCCTTGGGGTCAGGTCTCAACTCTTGACATCGATTTGTTATTGTGATAAGGGAGGTAAAAATATTTTGGAGAGATCGGCTTGGCAAGACCCCTGAGGATTGAGTTTCCAAATGCCTTTTATCATGTGACCTCCCGTGGAAACGAACGAAAGACCCTATTCCGAAACAAAGGAGATCGGGAACGGTTTCTCTCCTACCTGGAATCTGCCCATCATCGCTATGGGGCCATCCTGCATGTTTACTGCCTGATGGACAATCACTATCATCTTCTTTTAGAGACCCCTAGAGGCAACCTTTCTGAAATCCTCCACCATATCAATGGAGCCTACACCACTTACTTTAATATCAAGCATGGGCGTTCAGGTCATCTTTTTCAGGGAAGATTTAAAGCGATTCTGGTTGAAAAGGATACCTACAGTCTGGAGTTATCCAGATATATCCACCTCAACCCAGTCCGTGCTGGGTTGGTTAAAGATCCATTAGAATATTCTTGGTCAAGCTACCGATATTACTCAGGAAGAGAAAGAGAGCCGCAATGGCTTACGACAGCATTGATCCTTGGGTACTTTGGTAGTTCGAGGGGGTCAGCTTATGGAAGATATAGGGGATTTGTGGAGGAGGGGATGATTAAGAGGTTGGAGAATCCTCTAAGAAAAGTGGTGGCCTCTACGTTTTTGGGGGGAGAGGGATTTATTCGGAGGGTGAGGGAGGAGTATTTGGAGGGTAGAAAGATTGACAGACGGAATGTTCCTTCTGTGAAAGGGGTTTTGAGGGGACCGACACCTGAGGAGATTGAGTTAGCAGTTACGGAGGTGATCGGAGAAGATCACCCTCTTTATCGGAAGTTATGCGTTTATTTGAGCCATCAGTGGAGTGGGTGGAGGCTTGAGGAGGTGGGGTCCCATTTTGGGATGAAGGGGGCAGCGGTGAGTCAAATGAGTAGAAGATTTAAAGAGTTGATCGAGAGGGAAAAGGGGATAAGGAAACTCCTTGAAGCCCTAAAGGAGAAGCTGTTGAATGTTGAGACCTGACCCCCTAAACGATAAAAAAAATTTGACTTTATTTTTAAAAAAAATATAATTAATAATTTATAAATAATTGATGGAGGGAGGGGAAAAATGGATGCCTGGCATTAAAATTAAGGAAAACGAATCCTTCGAAAATGCTCTTAGAAGATTTAAAAAACAGGTAGAGAAGACCGGGATATTATCAGAAATTCGAAAAAGAGAACATTACGAAAAGCCTAGTATCAAGAGGAAAAAGAAGGCGTTGGCCGCTAAGAAAAGGGCAATGAAGAGGATGAGGAAGATGATGGAGAGGGGTTAAGCATGAGCCTTGAAGAGAGATTGCTTGAGGAAATGAAACTGGCAATGAAATCCAATGATAAATTCCGTCTTTCCACCATACGTATGATCCGATCAGCCATTAAAAATAAGGAGATTGAGCTGAGGAAAAGATTGGAGGATGAGGATGTGGTGAGAGTGATTCAAGCTATGATGAGAAAGGGTGAGGAATCGATAGATCAATTTCAGACAGGTGGACGGATGGACTTAGTTGAAAAAGAGAGAAAAGAAATTGAGATATTAAAATCCTTTCTCCCCCAACCCCTGAGCCAGGAAGAAATTATGGAGTTGATTGATCAAAGCATTCAAGAAACCCAGGCCTCGTCCCTGAAGGACATCGGAAAGGTGATGAAATCCATTATGCCCAAAATTGGGGGGAAAGCCGATGGTAAATGGATCAATCAATTAGTGAAAGAGAGGCTTTCCCCTACAAATTCCTCCTCTTAATTGTAAATCAAATCTCCATTCATTTTTATGGATGACCGCTCCCTCAAGCTCTTAGAATTCTTCCGTCTATTAGAAATCCTAAAAGAATATTCTGTCTCTCCTTTGGGTCGGAAACATTGTGAGGCATTAAGACCTTCCAAAGATCTCCATCAGATCAAATACAGATTAACCGAGGTGATGGAGCTTAAAACCATTTTGGAAAAAGAAGGGGAATTCCCTATCCAGGGATTAAAGGAAATTGATGAGATTTTAAAAAAATTAGAGGTCGAAGGGACTACCCTGACGATTCATGAATTGTTAGAGATCTATTGCCAAATCGTTCTAAGCAAAAGGATTAAAAAGTTCTTTCAAAAGATCGACCCTTCCATCGCTCCCTATCTTCAAGAAAAAATCTTAAAACTTTCTTCCCAAAAAGGATTGGAGAAAGAAATCCTTCAGGCCATCCATCCAAAGGGGGAGATCCTTGATCGAGCAAGCCCAACCCTTTTAGAAATAAGACATCGACTGGGAGTGGTCAGAGAGAAAGCTAAAGCAGTGCTGGAGAATATTCTTCGACAGGAATCCCTTCAGCCTATCTTCCAGGAGGACTTCATTACTCTAAGGAATGGGAGATATGTCCTTCTCATTAAATCCGAATTTAAACACCGATTGGAGGGGATCATTCATGATCAGTCCCAGAGCCGAATGACATTTTTTCTTGAGCCCTTTCAGGTGGTTGATCTCAACAATGAAGTGAATCTCCTGACGGGAGAAGAGAAGGAGGAGGAATATCGAATCTTAGCCGCTCTCTCTAATAAGGTGAGGGAGGAAAGACAAAACCTTTGGAATGACCTCAAAATATTGGGGGAATTAGACCTCCTCTATGCTATGGCCAAGCTTACCCTTCGTCTGAAAGGGGTTTTTCCCCTCCTAAATGAGTCAGGAGAGATTGAGATGAGGGAGGCCCGAAATCCTCTCCTCACCATCCAGCGTGAAGATCAAGTAGTTCCGATTCATCTCCGAATGGGAGGAGAGACTAAAGTCCTTATCATCAGTGGAGCCAATGCTGGAGGAAAGACAGTTGCCCTAAAGACCTTGGGATTGCTGACCCTGATGGTCCAATCCGGTCTTCCTATCCCTGTGGCTGAGGGAAGTCAGGTGAGTATCTTTCAGGATATCTTTGCTGTCATCGGAGATGAACAGAATCTTGAAGAGAATGTCAGCACCTTCTCCAGTCATCTCCTCCATGTGAATCAAGTCTTAGAAAAAGCCGGACCCCGCTCACTTATCCTTCTCGATGAACTCGGAGTAGGAACCCATGCCCAGGAGGGATGTGCCCTCGCCATGGGTTTCTTGGATTGCTTTCGAGAAAGGGGATCCTCTGTCGTGGTAACCACTCACTTTGATTGGCTGAAGATCTATGGTTATCTTCATCCCGGAGTGGAGAATGTGGCCGTTGAGTTTGACGAAGTGAGTTTGGAACCCAAATATACTCTTCTCTATGGGTCATCAGGCGTGAGCAATGCCTTCTTAATTGCTGAAAAATTAGGGATCTCCAAAAGGGTACTCGAATCTGCTAAGGGTCATCAGGGAGGAGGGGAAGAAGAGATCACCCGTGCCTTAGAGGCGTTAGAGAAGTTGAAGAGGGAAGCAGAGAGTGAAAAAAGGCAAGCCTCGAAGTTAAAGGAAGAAACATGGCTAGAACGTCAGAGATTGAAAAGGGTATTAGAGACGATCAAGGAGCGGCGTCTCGAAATTTACTCTAAGGCTGAAGAAAAGGCGAAAAAGGCGATTCAGAATATGGAGGAGGAGTTAAAGAAATGGAATCAATGGCAAAAACAGGAAAAGGTCTCTCTCCACCTTAAACAGAAAGAACTACATAAGATCAAAGAGAAGAATTTTCCCCCCATTGGGAGGAAGGAAGGTAGAGGGATACCAAGTGGCCTAAAGGTGGGGGATCATGTTAGAATTGAAAGCTTGCAAAGGAATGGGGTTCTGATGAATATTGTAAAGCCATTGAATCAAGCAGAGGTATGGTTGGAGAGGGTCAAAGTCAAGGCCCCCCTCTCTGAGATTATTCCAGTGGTTGGAATCGAAAAGGAGGGTCCAAGGGAAGCAATCGAAACTCCTTCTTTGATGAAAAGGGCTGGCCAAGATCCTTTGTCTGAATTAAATGTTATTGGTTTGACCGTGGAAGAAGCCATCCCGAAAGTCGATAAATTTATGGATCAGGCTCTGCTTCATGGCCTTGAAAGAGTCCAAATCATTCATGGATTGGGTTCAGGGAGATTGCGAAATGCAATTGGTCAATACCTGAGGATGCATCGTGGGGTAAAAAGTTTTTCACCTGGGGAGATGAAAAAAGGAGGATATGGGGTTACGATTGTTGAATTGAAGTAAAACTGAGGGTCTTCCGGCGAGGGAAAAGGGTTGGCCAAAGGGTTTTATACTGAATAGAAAATTTCAGAAATTCGAGAACGGTCCAACATTCTGGAAGTCGTCTCGGATTATGTCACCCTTAAAAAGGCCGGTAAAAATTATCGAGGGCTCTGCCCTTTTCATTCTGAAAAAACTCCATCCTTCATGGTCAATGAAGAAAAACAGATCTTCCACTGTTTCGGTTGTGGGGAGGGAGGGGATGTCTTTACCTTTCTGATGAAGGTAGGTCATCTTTCTTTCTTAGAGGCTGTGGAGGGATTGGCCAAACGTTTTGGAGTCACCCTTCCTGTCCGTGAATCCTCTCCTGGCCAAAAGAGGGAGATGGCTAAAAGGGAACTCCTTTTTCAAATCAATCAGATGGCCTCAGAATATTTTCATGATCTCCTGACCCGTTATAAAGAAGGAGAGGAGGGCAGAAAATATCTCTTAAAAAGGGGAATCAGCCAAGAAGTAATTTTCCAACATCGATTGGGATACGCTTCAGATCATTGGGAGGGATTGCTCCGCTATCTCCAGGAAAGGAAAGCCCCCCTTGAACTGGCATGGGAGTTAGGGTTAATCTCTCCTAAGAAGAGGGGAATCCATTTTACCACAAAGGAAGGTGGAGGGATAGATTCGAGAGGTTGGTATGATGCATTTCGGGGAAGAATTCTTTTCCCCATTTTTGACCTTCATCAAAGGGTGGTGGGATTTGGAGGAAGGTTGATCCGTGAGGGAGAGCCCAAATATCTCAACTCTCATGAATCAAGCATCTATCATAAAGGAGAGAACCTATATGGCCTTCAGGTCGCCAAACGCTGGGTAGCCGAGAAGGATTGTGTTATAATTGTCGAGGGTTATTTCGATCTATTAACTCTCCATCAATATGGATTGAAACATAGCGTTGCCACCTTAGGAACAGCATTGACGACACACCATGTCAGGACCCTGAAAAGATATACAAAAAATTTTATCACCTTATTTGACGGAGACCATGCGGGGATAAAGGCCTCCCTAAGGTGTCTGCCCCTTTTCCTGGAAGAGGAGATCATGGGAAAAATTGCCATCCTCCCGTCCGGGGAGGACCCCGATGGATTTCTCAGGAAAGGAAATCTAAAAGATCTGATTGAAAGGATAGAACACGCCACTCCACTTCTCGACTTCTTCTTCGAAGATCTAATGAATGCTCCTGATCGGAAATCTGTTGAAGGCAAGGCCAGGATGGCCAAAGAAGGTCTGGCCATCCTCGATAAGATCTCAGATAAGATTCGGAGGGGATTCTATGTGAAGCATTTCGCTGAAAGATTAGGAATTTCAGAGTCTTTTTTCTACGAAAGGCTCCAATCCTCTCATAAAAGTCCTTTCAACATGAAAGAAGAATTGAGAAGCCAAAGGGGGGAAAGAAATTTTCCTAAGTCTGAAGAAATGGTCATCCGTCTCATGATTCACCATCCCGAATTTATCCCGATCCTTTCCAGGGAGGGAATTCTACCAGAGTTTGAAAACTCCTGTTTAAAGAAAATCGGTGAAGGGTTAGAAGAACTCTACCAGAGAAGGGGAAGGATTGACCTCCCTGAGGTCTTAACCCATCTGGATGAAGATCTCAAAGGACGTTTGATGGAATTTGCATTTCAGGAGGGGGGGCTTGAGGGAAATGATGAGAAAATTTTGAACGATTGTATCCAGAAGATCCGGGAGGAGAGAATAAAAAGGGAAAAAAAGGAGCTTTTAAGAAAAATTAAAGAGGCAGAGGAAAAGAGAGAGGATGAAAAACTTCTCCCTCTTTTAAAGGAAAGGCAGGAATTGGCCAAGAGGGAGAAAGGTCTACAGGGAGATCTGATACAAAAAAGGTAGGGGGAAGGTCCATGCCGAAAGGGGGAAGGAATAAGGATGTTGAGAAATTAATACATCTGGAAGAGGAGAAAGGACTTCTAAGCTTCGATGAAACCAATGATCTTTCTCCCAACGAGATTATCTCCTCTGATCAAATCGATGATGTCCTCATGATGTTCGATGAGATGGATATCGATTTAGGAGATGACCTCCAGGGGTTAAAATTGGAGGAAGAGAGAACCTTAGAGAAAGAAGAGGATGAGGATGAGTTAGAGGGAGGGTCCTTAGGCAAAGCGACTGATCCTGTGAGGTTGTACCTGCGGGAAATGGGCTCTGTTTCTCTCCTCACTCGAGAAGGCGAAGTGGAGATTGCCAAAAGAATTGAGAGTGGGATGAGGGAAGTACTCAGCGTCGTTTTAAACTGTCCGATGGCAGTCAAAGAAATTATCAATTTGGGCCAGGCGATCAAGAACGGGAAAGTGGAGATTCAGGAAGTAACCAATGAGATTGATGAAGAAGAATCCAGTTACGAAGAGGAGCAGATTCAAAAGAAAAGGATTTTGGAATTGATCGATCGGATTAAACGAAAAGACGAAGAGGTCAGGCGATTATTAAAAAGAAGGACGGGTTTAAAAGGCAAATTCCAGAAACAGGTGAAGAAGAGACAGGAGGAGATATTAGATCTTTTCAACCAGATGAGCTTGAGGGATATCCAGATCCATAAGATTATCCAAAAAATGAAGCATCTCCTAAGCCGCATGGAAAAGGGAGTCAATGAGATTAAAAAGATAGAAGAGAAATGGGGAGTATCCATTCAGGAGGTTCGGACCTATTTGAAAAAGTTAAGGTCTAAAAAAATAAGTGAAAGAACTCTCCTTCGAACTCGAAAGATGAGTAAATCTGACCTCCAAGAGATCGATCGGTCAGTAAAATATTTTCAAAAAAAGGTTCATAAATTGGAAACCGAATGTGGCCTTTCGGTTGATAAGTTATCTGCCGCCGTCAAGGCTATTGTGGAAGGGGAGACCAAAGCCAGGGAGGCCAAATGCGAATTGATCAAGGCAAATTTGAGACTGGTCGTTTCAATCGCAAAGAAATATACTAATCGGGGACTTCAGTTTTTAGATCTCATTCAAGAAGGAAATATTGGACTGATGAAGGCCGTGGATAAATTTGAGTACCAACGGGGCTATAAATTCAGTACTTATGCTACCTGGTGGATCCGTCAAGCCATTACACGGGCCATTGCAGACCAGGCTCGGACAATACGAATCCCCGTCCATATGATCGAGACGATTAACAAATTGATTCGAACCTCTCGGTATCTTGTCCAAGAATTAGGGAGAGAACCCACGCCAGAGGAGATTGCGGAGAGAATGGAGATGCCCCTGGATAAAGTGCGAAAAGTCTTGAAGATTGCCAAAGAACCTATCTCCCTGGAGACCCCGATTGGTGAGGAAGAAGATAGTCACCTGGGAGATTTTATTGAAGATAAAACCATTCTTTCCCCACAGGATGCTGTGATTATTGCCAATTTATCAGAACAGACCCGAAAGGTCTTAGCCAGCCTCACCCCCAGGGAGGAGAAAGTGTTAAGAATGCGATTTGGAATTGGTGAAAAATATGACCACACCCTTGAAGAAGTGGGAAAGGATTTTGATGTCACCCGTGAGAGAATTCGTCAGATTGAAGCCAAGGCCTTAAGAAAATTGAGGCATCCTAGCCGTGCCAAAAAGTTGAAAAGTTTTTTAGAAACGTATTGAGTGACTAAGGTTAAATAAGGAATCTTCTTATTATTCCAAAATTTTTAATGGAAAGGGTGTTGACTCTCTCAGGAGATAAGATAAAATATAATCTAACAAGGGCCCATAGCTCAGCTGGAAGAGCTACCGGCTCATAACCGGTAGGTCCCTGGTTCGAACCCAGGTGGGCCCACCAAGGATGAATAGGAGACAAGGGGTGAAGGAACAATTGGATTTACTTTGGGAACTCCAAAAAATTGATCTCAAACTGAAAAGCATTAAGGAAGGCCGAGATCGATATCCCAAGGAGATGAAGAAGTTAGATGATCGACAAAGGCTTGAAAAAGAAAGGATCCAAAAACAGAAAGAGAAGATTGATTCTTTAGAGAAAACCCGGAGGCAGAAAGAGGGACAACTCAATTTGGAACTTGAAAAGATCAAGAGGGCCGAGGGGAAGATGTCCGAGGTAAAGACCAACAAAGAATATCAGGCCCTGCTCCATGAGATCGATGCGATGAAGGAGGCTAATAGCCAAAGAGAGGAGGAGATCCTCCAGATCTTGGAAGAGATCGATGAACTAAAAAAGGACCTATCGAGAAGGGAGAAAGAGGTTAGGGCAAATATTGAGAAAATTGAATTGGAACAGAAAAGGCTTCAGGAAAAGATGAATCAGGAGGAGAAGACTTGGGAGGAGGAGTTGAAGCGACGAGAAGTCCTATCGAAACAGATCGAATCCAAACTGTTTAAGCTTTATAACACCCTGAAAGAAAAGAGACAAGGGATTGGGGTGGTCAGCGCTAAGAACGAAACCTGTCAAGGGTGTTTTGTCAATGTCCCCCCTCAAATGTTCATTGAGGTCCAAAAAAACAACTCCCTTATCTGTTGTCCCAACTGCAACCGAATTCTCTATTGGGAGGGAGACAGGAAAAACTGAGAAGGGATCCTGGAATGATAAAATAAGATTCAATCGATCTTCAGTCCATCCATCCTTTTTAGATAACATCATCGGGAGAACTCTTTTCTACCATTCAAATGAAACAGGAGGAGAACAAGTATCCATACCATAGAGGGGTTTTTATCTTTTAGATAAGAAAGGAGGGAGTTCATGCAGGGAATCAGGGCGATCGCAAAAATTCTTAAGATTGAAAGAGTGGCGTTCATCAGTGGTTTCCCTCAGAATCCCATCTTCGAAGCAGGCGCGGAGGAGGGAATCAGGCCCATTATTACCCGAAACGAAAGAGTAGGAGTGGGGATTGCCGATGGCTTTACCAGGGCCTCCTTGGGTCAGCAAAATGGTGTCTGTGCAATGCAGTATGGACCTGGTGTTGAAAACGCCTTCTCAGGGGTGGCCCAGGCCTACAGTGACTCCATCCCCATTTTGGTATTACCTGGCAGCCCCTCCCGGAGAAGAATCTTACCACCGAGTTTCAATGCCTCTAAGAATTATCAAGGAATCACCAAATGGGCAGACGTGATTAATTTCGCAGACCGAATCCCTGAGATGATGAGGAGAGCCTTCACCCACCTCAGGACAGGACGACCAGGCCCAGTCTTATTAGAGATCCCTGCAGATGTGGCCATTGAAGAGTTTACGGATACAATGTTTCAATATAAACCCGTTAAGAGGAGAAAGACAACAGGAGACCCTGCTGATGTGAAAGAGGTGGTGAAGGCCATCATCGCTGCTAAAAATCCAATCATTCGAGCTGGACAAGGAATTCTTTTTTCAGGTGCTTGGGATGAACTAAGAGAATTGGCTGAATTACTCCAAATTCCAGTCTATACCACGATGAATGGAAAGAGTGCTTTCCCTGAAAATCACCCATTGGCCTTAGGCACAGGTGGGAGGACCAGACCTAAGATGGTGATGCATTTCCAGAAGAAGGCCGACCTGGTGTTTGCGATCGGGTCCAGTTGCACCAAGGAACCCTTCACTACACCTATTCCGGATGACAAAGTGGTCATTCAATCGACCATTGATGAACAGGATATCAATAAAGACTATTCTCTTGAACAGGCTATTATCGGGGATGCCAAGTTAGTATTGCAACAGATGATTGAAGAAGTTAGAAAACAAATCGGACCTAAAGGCAGAAAGGAGGATCAGGGGATTGCCAGAGAAATTAAGGCCATCAAAGAGGAGTGGTTAACGGAATGGATGCCAAAGTTAACCTCGGATGAGATTCCTATCAATCCCTATCGTCTCATCTGGGATATGATGCAGGGATTAAATAGAGAGGAAATCATCATTATTCATGATGCCGGTGGTCCAAGAGACCAGTTGCTCCCCTTCTGGGAAAGTCTTCACCCAGGGGATTATATCGGCTGGGGAAAGACCACCACACTGGGTGCCTCGATTGGGTTCGCCATGGGAGCAAAATTGGCTCGACCAGAAAAGATGGTCATCAGCTTCTTAGGAAATGCTGCTTTTGGAATGGTGGGGATGGACTTCGAAACGGCTGTAAGAGAAAAGATCCCCATTCTGGTTATTCTTCTCAACAACTCCTTACTCGGAGGATACCATCGGTTTCATCCAGTCGCTTCAAAACGCTATCAAATCAATTTCCAATCAGGGGATTATGCCCAGGTGGCCAAGGCTTTGGGAGGATATGCGGAAAGGATAGAAAAACCACAAGACATTATCCCAGCCATACAAAGGGCCAAAAGAGTGGTTGACTCAGGACAGCCTGCCCTCATTGAATTCATCACAAGGGAAGAAC
>JBBIRT010000087.1:0-5880 GCA_037441725.1 Deltaproteobacteria bacterium
TTAAGCATGGGGTTTGCTCCAGCGTTCACCGATATAGGCCTTCTGGATCTCCTGATTCCCCAATAACTCCTCCCCACGCCCACTCATCGCCAACCGACCCGTCTTCAACACATAACCCCAATCCGCTATCTTCAACGCCTGATGAATATTCTGCTCCACCAATAAAATCGTCACCCCCTGCCCATTCAACGTCCCAATCAACTCAAACATCGTCCTCACAAAAATCGGACTCAAACCCAACGAAGGCTCATCCAACATCAACAACCGAGGCCGCGACATCATCGCCCTCGCTATCGCCAACATCTGCTGCTCCCCACCCCTGAACGACCCCCCCAACGGGCCCCTCCCCGCCCGCGCACCCGGAATTCACACCAAAGCCCGCTCCAACGACCCCTCAAACTCCACCCTCGCCCTCAATGGATACGCCCCTAACCTCAAATTCTCCAATACCGTCAACCTCGAAAACAACCGCCTCCCCTCCGGTACATGCGATATCCCCACCTCCACCACCTCCTGCGGCCTCAACCTCAACAACGACTCCCCACTAAAAACAATCTCCCCCCTCCTCACCCGCACAATCCCCGATATCGCCCTCAACAACGTAGTCTTGCCCGCCCCGTTGGCCCCCACCAACGCCACCACTCCCCCCTCATCCACATGAAGGGTCAAATCCCATACCGCCTGAACATCCCCATAAAAGATGTCCACGCCCCTCACTTCAAGCAGGTGCCTCTCCAAGATACGCCTCAATCACCCTCGGATTTCTCGCTACCTCCTCAGGCCTCCCATCCGCTATCTTCAACCCATAATCCAATACCACTACCCGATCACAAAAATCCAACACCGCATCCACCTTATGCTCTATCCATAACACCGACACCCCACGCTCCTCCCTCGCCCGCCTGATCACCCCCCATATCTTCTCCACCTCCAACGGATTCAACCCCGCCATCGGCTCATCCAACAACATCACCACCGGCACCGACGCCAACGCCATCGCTACCTCCAATAAACGCCGATCCGATAAATTGATATGCTCCGCCACCACATCCCTCTTCTCCATCAACCCCACTAACTCCAATGCCTCCAACGCCCTCTCCCTCGCCCCCCTCCCACGATGCTCATGCCCATACACCGACCCCACCATCACATTCTCCAATACCGTCATCCTCAAAAACGTCTTGATCAACTGAAACGTCCTCGCTATCCCTAAACGACATATCTTATGCGGCGCAAGCCCCGTTATCCTCCTCCCCCGTAAATACACCTCCCCACGATCAGGCCTATAGATCGATGTAATCACATTGAATAACGTCGACTTGCCCGCCCCATTCGGCCCAATCAAACCCACAATCTCCCTCTCCCCTATCTCCATGTCCACATCCAACAACACCTGCAACCCCCCAAAACTCTTACTCACCCTCTCCAACCGAAGTACCGCTAAATCCCGATCCATAGGTTCATTCCGTTCCATTTATCTATGCCTAATTCGAGTAACTCTTATCCTTCCTATGAAGGACAGGTAGGCTTGGCCTTCATAAAGGATCTTCAATCACTCAATGAGGTTATAGTGATCAATCAAATGGATGCCTAACATAATATGAAATATCCAATGAATGTCAAGTTAAAAAATGGCGACCTCTGAAAAAATATTTAAATAAGACCGTTTAGAACTCTCAATCATGTTTTTTGTAATCCATCACTTTTCATATGGGACACCGTTCATAGAACTGCAGGAATCCCATTCAAAATCATATGGAGCTCCAAGGGAATTGCCCATGGTACTTTTGTAAGATACCTTCCTGCTTTAGGGACCTCAGAGGATTACCCGCTTTCAGGGAAATCTGCCTTTGGTGGATCAAGCGGACGTCATTCCTGCCAGATCATTATGTCCCCCGTTTCAGTGGGCAATGACGAAATTTAAGAGAGAAAGTCTCAAAATCGACGATGACGTTGATTAGCAATGGATTAAGCAGAATAAAACTTAAAATGATTAATCAAACGGAGTGAATAGAACCTCTTTAAGCTAACTTAGATAATCTGTTTAACCCCCAATCTCTCATGGGCAATCCTATAAAATTCCTCCTTCTGATCTGTGTGTCCTGGGACCGTCCAAGGCATCTCATTCAAATTCCTTAAAACCCTATCGATGTGATGCCATGGAATGGAAACAATCTGTATCCCTGGTGGATAAAGCTTATACATCTTCATACCATAGCATATGCCTGTTGTAAGGTAATTAATATTTCCAGTTACATAAGGATAATTAAAGATCCAATTACATCCCATCACATAGGTCATCTTGCTGACAATTAGATCGCCGGTATCATACTGGATAGTTCTCAGAACCCTTTCTGTTTGATCCATATGATCGCAGGTGATAATCAGGAGGTCTGGATCGAAGGTTAATCGCTCGAGTGGAGCAAATGCCGTGCAAAACACAGAGCCTTGAGCCAGGGGATAGATATGTCGGTAAATTCGTCTATTTGACCGTTCCTCTGGGTAGATTTCAAAAGGAGGACCAATGCGTCCTCCAGCAGCAATTGGGTCTAATGCACCATGTCCTGTAAGAAAAATACCAGGCTCACAGAACTGGTTTTCTGCTGTGGCATAAAAAGCCTTCCCCTTCTGGGCCTCCAACAGCATTTGACACCAGGCAATCCTTTTATCCAATCGCTCTAATTCCAGCCCATTTAGATCCCCTTCGGTGTTTAAAAATTTGAAGCCAATCGGAGTATATTGAAAGTTAAACTTCTTCAAGGCATCAAAATCATGCTTTCTCAATTTATGTCTATCCTCATATTGGATCATTTCCTTTCTCCTTTCTTTTTCAATCCTATTTAATGAACGAATCTCCATCATTCGACGAGTCGATTGCTCAACGAAATGGAAAATATTTTATCGAGCTCTAAATATTCACATTCATTTTAAACATACAGAAATCTCTCTGACCCAGTCTTTCAGCCCTGGTCATTTTTCCAGAGGCAACGGAGATCACCTCTTCAAAGATCCTCTTCCCCGCCTCTTTTAAGGTCTCTTTTCCTTGAAGAATTCGGCTCACATCCATATCGATATTATCTCTCATTTTCTTAAATGTGTTTGGGTTCCCTGTGATCTTAATAACTGGTACAATGGGACTTCCTAATGGGTTTCCTAAACCTGTTGTAAAAACGATGATCTGTGCTCCCCCAGCCACCATTCCAGTGAGTTGCTCAATATCATGAGCAGGGGTATCCATAAAGACCAACCCTCTTTTCCTGGGAGGAGTAGCATAAGGGAGGAATTCTTCAAGGAGTCCAGTTCCTGCTTTATAAATGCACCCCAGAGATTTCTCTTCCAGGGTGGTGATCCCTCCTGCAATGTTTCCAGGGGAAGGATTGGCCTCTCGAATGTTTTGTCCGGCTCTCATGGCTCTCTCTTCCCACCAGGCAACTGCTTCTAAAACTTGTTTTGCTATTTCTGGAGTTCTTGCCCTTTTGGTAAGGAGATGCTCTGCGCCAATGAGCTCCGGAGTTTCTGAAAGAATCACTGTTCCTCCCTCTGCAATCAACATATCACAAGCAAATCCGACTGCTGGGTTTGAAGCCAATCCAGAAGTAAAATCTGAACCACCGCATTCAGTGCCTAAAATCAGTTCACTTACGGGAATGGGTTCACGGTTAAGTTTCTCAGCCTCATGAAGCATTTCTTTTATAATCTTCTTTCCTTGAGCAATCGTTTTTCTTGTACCCCCCATCTCTTGAATGACAATGACCTCCACTCTTTTACCAGAAGGCTTAATCTCTTTTGCAATTTCCTCTGGAGAAAGTTGCTCACACCCATTTCCAACGATTAAAACAGAAAAGACATTGGGATTTTTACCAAAGCCTGCTAATGTTCTCTTAACCAATCCTCGATCTTCTCCGACCTGTCCACACCCCAAGATATTGGGGAGATACACCACACCCCTAAGACCCGTAGTAATGGCCATTGCAGCACCTTGAGAACACCCCACACTTGGGATGACCAAAACATGGTTCCTTGTACCTGCTTTCCCATCAGGTCTGCGATAACCATGAAAATTCATCATCGTCCTTAGCACACAATCCTATCCGGGGACCTGGGTATCTTTAGGAGAAAGAGGAGAATGAGAATGGGGTGGGCTAATCATATTGTGGGTATGGACATGTTCTCCCCGAGAAATCTTTCTTATACTCTGCCCAATCGGTTCCCCATATTTAAGAATGATTTCTCCTTCATCCATATCCTTCAAGGCAAATTTGTGACCGATTGGAACATCTGACATTATTTTTATTTTTTCAATTCTACCTCGAATCTCCACAGAAACATCCATCCCTGCCTTGAAAGGAGAAAGGGCCATCCCCACATTATCTTTTCCATGAATGATGATGACTTGTCTTTTACGGCTCATCTACCCATCTTTAAAATCACTTATTCCTAAACCATCAATCTTTCCAGTCAATGATGGGAACAACAAGACCTCCAGAGGGAAAGATGGCCACCTTTGCTTTCGGATAGGATCCTTTGAGTAACTTTAATCCCTCTTCTATGGAGGAGGCATACTCTAAATTCATGACTCTCGCTTCCTCTTTCGAGATTACAGAAGAGACCAAGATGGTCCTTATCTTCGGTCTCAAGAAGACTGTTGTCATGGCCATATTAAAATCGATCGATTTATCGGGCAAAAAGGCTTGTCCCTTTGATAAACAGTGCTTAACATATTCGGTTGCCTGATGATTGGATTTTTCTTCTATCCATTTGAATGAGTTGAGGAAATCAGCAGGGATGGGTGAAGAGAGAGGGGCTAACAGCAGGATAGCTCCTGTCTCTTTGGTGATGATGTCTGGAGCACTCAATCCTTTGAAGAGCTGATGACCATGAGTATGTGGAAAAGTGGAAGTGATGGTGATATCGACTTTCTCATTAAATCGATGGCCTAATCTCTCGAAACATAATCTCACTGCTTCTTCAAAGGCCATCTTTAAGGCGCCTCCAATGATTCGGATCACCTGACCTTTTTGGTTGTAAACACAGTTGATTGAAAAATCGAGACCAATGGCCTGAGCAGCCTCCATGCAGGCTTCATGGAAAGGGTTCCCTTCAATCACCCCAGCCACAGAACGGGGATGAATGACATAGTTGATGTGGTGATCTCGAATATAATCAAAATTACATACACCCGGCATGAGGATCTTAGGCCCTCCCCCATAGCCTGCCATGGGATGGGGTAATATGGAACTGATCCCTATTTTCAAATCGGCCTGAATAACCTCTGGATTGACCTTCACCCTTCCCCCATTTTTAGGTATTCTGACCGGAACAAGATCATTCTGCCAGGCATTATGTTGGACCACCCTGTAACTAGAGACCACTTTCTTCCCCAATTTCATTTCAAGAGATTCCCTATTGATCCGTTCATGGGTTCCAAGGGCAATGATAAAAGTAATATTTTCGTATGATATTCCTTGATCAACGAGGTGAGGAAGAAGAACTTCAAGAATTTCTGAAGCAGGGGTTGGCCGGGTTAAGTCATCCACAATGATGGCAATCTTTTTCGCCTTTGATATTAAATCTTGAATTGGGGGAGCTCCAATAGGGAAAGAGAGAGCATCGTGAGTCATTTGCTGAATGGAAGGGACCCTTTCTTCTTCAGGATCAACAAAATGTAACGGAGTCCAATCCTCTGGCACTAAGAAATATTGCTTTTGCCTATGACCATGGTACAAATAGAACCTTCGATCCATTCCTGCCTCAACTCTTCACCTCTAATTAAAAGCTTGAGGAAAAGGACTCAAGGATTTAATTTTTTCCGACTCTCCTCCCCGAGTGCATTGGCCCCAATAATGGCCCCCAACACGATCTCTGGATTGACCTTAAAAT
>JBBIRT010000087.1:5942-11308 GCA_037441725.1 Deltaproteobacteria bacterium
TCATCAAATTCTCCTGGGAAAGGTCGGATACCCCTAACTGTCTTAACGTAACAGGAAGCCCAACCGCATTGCAAAAACCAATGACTCGGTCAATCTCTTCCTTTGAGTAATTCTCCATTACAAGCTGAGCAATGGTTCCAAAGGCAACGAGTTCTCCGTGGAGGGCCTTTTCTGTTCCCTCCAAAATATGAATCCCTTCATGGATCCCATGGGCCCCGGCCAGACCTGCGCTTTCAAAACCCAAACCACTCAGTAAGATATTGGCCTCAATGACCCTCTCCACGGCCGGAGTCACGGTATTCTGATCCACCGCCAACTTCGCTGAAACCCCGTAATTCATAAGGGTATCAAAACAGAGTCTGGCGAGATTCAATGCCGCTGAAGTAGCCATACCCCCTGGGAGATTTTTAGCACTCGATTTTGTACAGGTAAATGCTTCGAACCAAGTGGCGAGGGCATCCCCCATCCCGGCTACAAAATACCTTGTAGGGGATTGGGCAATGATCTTAGAATCCACCAGAACCACATCCGGATTTCGTCTGAGTATCAAAAACCGATCAAGTTGATGTGCTTCAGTATATTGGACCGAAAGGGCACTGCAAGGGGCGTCATTAGATGCAACCGTCGGGATGATCACGAGGGCTGAATTTAATTCATGGGATACCGCCTTTGCAGTATCAATGGCCCTCCCCCCACCCACTCCTACAATTACCTGGGCACCCCATCTCTTCGCTTTTTGGGCAAGACCTTCAGCACTTGCACGAGTACACTCTCCTTTGAATTCCTCAAAATAGTATTTCAGTGTTCTCTCGCTAAAACTCATTGAAACCTTTTCTTTAACTATGGATAAGGCGGTGGGTCCACCAACAAAAAAGAAACTGACTCCTAAATGCCCAATATATTGAGCCACCTCTCCGATCACTCCAGGACCTTGGATATAACGATTAGGGGCAATCATGATTTTAACCATAGGGTCTCCCCGCTTAATCTTTTAGTTATCTAAAAGATCTATCGTTCGAAGGTAACGGTAAAAGTGTACTCACGATACCTATTCGGTTTGGGGTTCGTATTGCTATTCGGTTAAGTCATATACCCAAAATTTCTTAGTGGAACTGATGTTTATCGTCTTCGAAGCTCGTATTGAAGCTGGTCTATCGAGGCTGGATATTTGAGCCTCTTTTTAGTCGAGCTTCCTACTTCAATACCACTTCTTCACCCATAACCTTTTTCAACTATGGTCGTAGAACTGGCTTGACGACCTTCCCCTTCTCCATGTCTTCCACCGCTTTGTTGATTTCATCAAAAGGATAGAAGGTGATTAATTGATCGAAGGGGAAACGTCCTTGACGATACAATTCGATAAGCACAGGGATAAAAAGATCAGGGACAGAATCACCTGCAATAATCCCTCTTACCGTGCGACCGTTCATGAGTTTGTCCATTTCCAATGCAACTTCTGTCCCTGGTGGGACAACTCCAAGGAGCCCACAAACCCCACAACGAGGTCCCCCGCGAGGCAATGAATCTACTGCCTGTCGTAAAACCTTGGGATTACCTACACATTCTAAAGTATAATCAGCACCTTCGCCGGTGATCTTTTGGATGGCCGCCACTGGGTCCTCTTGACCGGAGTTAATCAAATGCGTAGCTCCGAATTTTTTTGCAGTCTCTAAACGATTAGAATTAATATCTACAGCAATAATAGTCGTACAACCGCATACAACCGCTGCAAGAATGGCACTCATTCCTACTGGGCCAACACCAAATACAGCTATTGAAGACCCTGGTTTTGGATGAAGGGAAATCATGACCGCCCCTGCTCCTGTTCGAATCCCGCAGCCTGTGGGACCAAGAATTTCAAGGGGGACATCTTTCCTCACCTTCACAACATTTTGCTCACGGGCCAAGGCATAATGGGCAAAAGAAGATTGACCAAAAAAGGAACCATGGATCATTTGGTTCCCTTTTCGCAAAGTCGTTGTGCCATCCGGTCTTGTTCCACTGAAATTAAGGGGAAAGAAATTCGAACAGTAGGGATCATTTCCTGACCTGCAGGCCACACATGCCCCACATGAATCCCAGCCAAAGACCACATGATCTCCTGGTTTGACTTTTGAGACTCGATGACCCACTTTTTCAACAACCCCAGCTCCTTCATGGCCAAAGACACTGGGCGGTGGAGGCAGCGGTAGGTGTCCATCTCTGGCTGCCAGATCAGTATGGCAAATGCCAGAGCTTACGATACGGACCAGAACCTCATTTTCTCTCGGCTCATCGATCTCCACCTCTTCAATTTTAAAAGGACCTGACTTCTCATGAATGACAGCAGCTTTAATGATCATCATCTCCTCCCCCCTTTTAAGAAATAGAATAAACTGATCGATTGGTTTTCACTATATTTCATTGTTACCCTGAAGTCAAGACTTGGAATTGTCTTGACTTATTTTTTTAATGATGATAATGGTATTTTGATTCAATTTTAAATAAATTTAACCTCTCTTATGGAAATTCTTCAATCCCGTGATCTTAACCACCTTCTTAACGTGATGACCATTATTAACTCTTCTCTGGATAAGGATATCTTTCGGCAAACCCTTTTAGAATACCTCCTTAAGATGTTTCATATGGAAAATTCCATATTTTTCCTCACCGATGAAAATTCAAAACTCACTGATATGATGGGGATCAATATTGAAGAGAAATATCACAGGGATTTTCTAAGTTACTATTACCAATTTGATCCCTTTCATCTTATCCAAGGTCCCTTAAACGGGAATAAAGTCATTAGTTTGGAAGAGCTTGTTTCATATTCTACTTTTATAAAAACAGAGTATTATAATGATTTTTTATACCCCCAAAGGATCCATTACAAAACAGTTGTATACTTGAAATATGAGAAGACACTTTGGGGAATCATTGGACTCTTTCGCCCCAAGCAATATGGTAATTTCTCTAAAAAAGAAAAGAGCATGATTAAAATATTAGCACCCTATATTACTCAAGCCTTAAAAAATATTGAGCTATTAAGAAGAATTCAACTTGAGAATAGCATTCTCAAAATGGTTGACAGAGAGACCACCTTAGGTCTCATCATTCTAAACGATCAATTAGAACTGATTCATATGAATCGCCGAGCTTCCGAGTTTTGCAAGTTCTTAGATTCCCCTTCTAATTCTCAAACAGATTCTGACCATAGTAAAAATCATTCCTTTCAAATCCCAAATTTTATCAAAGAAGACTGCTTCCGTCTAAGGGAACAAATGAAACAGGGTTTCTGGGGAATGGCCTATCTACCTGTTTGTAGAATCCTAAAGATTTCTGAATTAAAAAAATACTCAGTCTGCTATCAAGTCCTCCCGAGGGAGATGAATCCTGATAAACAAATCTTTTATTCTATTAAGATTATTGAGTTGACCCAACCCTTAAACTTAAATCTTGATGCTTTGGAGATGGATTTTGGCCTTACCAAACGCGAAATAGAAATTTTAACTCATATCTTTAATGGATTAAAGAATGCAGAAATTGCTTCAAAACTCTGCATCACTGAGATTACCGTTAAAAAGCATCTACAGCATATTTTTGAGAAGATAGGGGTGGATTCGAGGACAGCCCTCATTCGAAGGATAATAGATTACCGATCGATTCAGAGTTAAATAGCACTAAATATTTTTGTTTATCAATTTGGATGAATCCGAAGAGGATATTTTGTGTCCCAAAATCAATAAACGCTTTAATGAAATTCTACTTTTGTATAATTGACGAGATGATCAACCATTGACTATAAACATATTGAAACCAATATCCTTTATGATCCGCTCCTGTGATAAACCTTATATTTTCTCCACTATCCGGATAGACCGATGAATGGTTGGATGGGGAAGATCGTTTGGGTGGACTTGAATGATGGCAAGGTGACTCACCTCCCTTTAGATCATGAAATGAAGAAATTCTTGGGGGGAAGGGGGATTGCATCAAGTATTTATTGGAATCAAGTGACACCCGAGATTCAGGCTTTTGATCCGGAAAATCCTCTTATCTTCATGTCAGGTCCCTTAGTCGGCACAGGAGTCTTGGCTGCCAACCGCTTCTCGGTGGTAAGCAAATCCCCAATGACTTACCCTGAAGGATATTGCTTTGGAAACATGGGGGGCTTCTTTGGGGCGGAACTTAAAAGAGCAGGGTTTGATGGAATCGTGATTACTGGCCGTGCTCCAAACCCTGTCTATCTTTTAATCCATGATGAGCATACTGAACTTAGGGATGCCTCTTCTCTATGGGGGTATGGGGCATATGCGGTAGGGGAAAGGCTCCAACAGCTCCATGGTTCTAAAATCCACTTTCTTACCACTGGAGTGGCAGGTGAAAACCTGGTAAGATCGGCCATCATCTTTGGCTCCCACCAATCCACCTCCACCGCAGGCTTTGGGGCCGTAATGGGGTCCAAAAACCTCAAAGCGATTGTAGTGAAGGGTAGCAAAAGACCCAAGGTTTTTGATTTGTCAAAGCTCAAGGAACTTAACCGATATGCCTTCACCTTAAGCAAACGGATGCGACTTTCCATTCCTCCAATGATCACGATGACCCACCATGGACACTTGTTGGAAGTCATTGGAAAAGGGAGTTGCGATCAATGCGGAGTTGAATGTATCAAAGGTCTTTATCGATATGGCCAAAGACTTGAGGGTTATCGTCGCTGTCAGGCTATGGAATACTATCTTCCCTGGAGATACAATAGAGAAGACGAACCGATAGAGACATTATTTGATGCCCCTACTCTTGCCAATGACTACTCCATTTGTACTTTTGAGCTTCAAAGCATGATTGACTGGCTTTATGTTTGTAGCCAGGCCGGGGCACTTACAGAAGCTGAAACCGGCTTACCCCTTTCTAAAATTGGGACGCGCGGGTTTCTCGAAACGCTCCTCCATTCTATAACCTATAGGGAAGGCGTCGGGGAAATCCTTGCAGAGGGATTGATACGGGCAAAAGACAAGGTATCCCCTCAAGCCCAAAAACTCTACACCTATTCAATCGCCCCTATTGGCCAGAATGATTTAGCTCCCCCAAGGGCTATCGTGGCCCATGGTCTTCTATACCCAATGGAACCAAGAATCCATCAGCCCCTTATTCACGAAATTAGTTTTGTTCGAGCAGCCTGGGCAATCAACCGGATGCAACCAGGCACTACCCCCGTAACCAATCAAGTCTTTCATACAATTGCAAAGGTCTTCTGGGGAAGCGAAGCAGCAGGTGATTTATCAAGCTATGAGGGAAAGGCTTTAGCCGCCGTGAAGATTCAAAATCGGACCTATCTAAAAGATAGCTTAGGTCTCTGTGATTTTTGCTGGCCCATCACCTACTCTTTT
>JBBIRT010000087.1:11318-13412 GCA_037441725.1 Deltaproteobacteria bacterium
ATTCTCCAGATGGGGTGGGAGATCCTGAATTAGAAGCCAAGTTTTTTTCAGCCGTCACGGGTTTGAATCCTGAGGAGTTGGATCCCTTTGCCGAGAGAATATGTGTTCAACAGCGTGCCATCCTCCTTCGGGAGGGGAGAAGATTTCCAGAAGAGGATTATCCCTTAGATTTCAATTTTACCCAACCCCTTCAAGCCAATGCCCGGGGTCAACCGATTATCGTCCCAGGGCCTGGGGATGATGTTGTAGACACTACCGGGAAGATCCTGGATAGAAAAAGGTTCACAGAGATGCTCAAAGAATATTATCATCTTAGGGGGTGGGATGAAGAGATCGGTATTCCAGAATCGAAAACCTTAAACCGTCTTGAGCTCGACGGCCTGACTCCTTTTTTTTACCCTAATCGATCGTATTAGATAGATGGAGATCTGAAAAAAATCATCTTTTTATGGAATTCATTCTTAAATAGGACTATCCTTCCCTTAAAGATGAAAATGGTGCCTATGAAGACCATTAAGAAATTCATTCTTAAAAGAAAGGAGGAACAAAAAATGAAAAGGTTGGGATTACTCATTTTAATGATGATGGCTTTTATAGCCTATACGGGTTTGATCAGCTATGGTCAACCCACCCCCCAGTATGGAGGGACTCTGAGAATTATTTCAAGCTCTGGCGTTATGAATGTAGGGTATGCGCCAAAGCAAGTCTTTCCTGACCATACCCATGCAACCATCTGGTCAGAGCGAATCCTTGATCTCAAGAAAACAGGAGACTTAATTCCCAATTTAGCAGAGTCCTATGAAATCTCTCCAGACCTAAAAACCATTACCATTCGTTTGAAAAAAGGAATTAAATATCAGGACGGAACGGAGTTCAATGCTAAGGCACTGCAGTGGAGCCTTCAGACCTGCAAGGAAACAGGTGCGCTGGCAGGGGGTAAGCGTATTGATAAAATTGAAGCAACGGATGATTACACAGTGGTAGTGACGCTTAATCAGCGAAATAATCAGGTCATCTATGACATCGCCCGTATCTACCAGTACTCCCCTACTGCATTCCAAAAATATGGACAAGATTGGGCCATTAACCATTCTGTATCAACGGCCGCCTTTCAAGTTACTGAATTTCAACGTGATGTCGTCATTAAGATGAAGAAATTTGATGGCTACTGGCGACCTGGTAAACCCTATCTCGATGAGGTGGAACTCAGATTTGTTAAGGAGCCAGCTACTTGTTCAGCTATGATTCAAGCAAAACAGGCAGACATCTGGATGGTCTCGACGGCCCAGGAAACAGCAGAATTAAAGCGCATGGGTTTCCAAATCCTCCAGACCCCTACCCTCCTTAACAATATATATCCTGATAGTAAGAATCCCAATTCGCCATTTGCCAATAAGAAAGTAAGAGAAGCCGTTGAGTATGCCCTTGATCGCCCGGCCATGGCAAAAGCGCTGGGATTTGGCTTTCAAGAACCCATCAATCAGTTGGCAAGTCCAGGAACTCAGGGCTACAACCCGAATTACAAAGGTCGCCCTTATAACCCGGCCAAGGCCAAACAGCTTCTGGCAGAAGCAGGATACCCCAATGGTTTCAAAACCAAACTGACTTTGCTTTCTACCGCATTAAACACAGGAACGGTGATTCAAAATTACCTGAAGGAAGTAGGCATTCTGGTTGACCTCGATGTAGCTGATGTGGGAAGGTACTGGGGAGCTGTGAATGGAGGGTGGCAAGGTTTGCTCTTAGGCGTATCAGCAATCAATCCGGAATACTGTGTGGCTTGGCTCCACCATTTTGGTCCTGAGCCACTCATGAAGTTTGCCAGTATGGCCAAATCTCCAGAATATTTAGCCCTATGTGATAAGGTGGTGGTTGCTCCGAATGTAACGATGATGCGGGATCTAACCCGACAAATGGTTACCCAAGCGAGTGAAGACGCAATGGCCATCCCCTTGACCGTCACCATGGGAACCAGTGTAGCACAAACCTATGTCCATTCCAATTATTATAAAGATGTGGACTGGACTTACTGGTGGATCTACAACGACTGGATAGAGAAGAAGTAGGGGATTGGTTATTAAAACAAGGGTGATT
>JBBIRT010000088.1:0-13216 GCA_037441725.1 Deltaproteobacteria bacterium
CGAGAGCTCACCCGAGAGATTGAATCAATCAAGACCTATACAATTGAAGATCCCTTTTCGTTGGATAGATTGCTTAAGATGAGGGGGATTCAGGTTTTTCGGAAAAACCCGATTGACCACCTCTTCTTTCCACCTGATCTTTCTGATTCCCATAAAAACTATTTTTATGAGATGATGAAAAAATATTCTTTTCGCCTGGTGTTAAGAGATATGATCAAGTATCAGAGTCAATTTCAGGTCCAGGACCTCACCCACTATTGCTCCTTTCGAATGGCCCAGGAGTATTGCCGTAGACTTTGTGACATGGGGATGATCAGTAGGATTGGGAAGGGAAAGTATCGAATCCAAAATCTCCTTATTTTCAGTTTTGGGCCAACCCTGGAATGGTTCATTGCTGAGATGTTTAAAAGGGAATTCGCCTCTCCTGCCATTTACAGTGTCAGCGTGAAGAATACCTCGGCGGGGGGAGATTTTGATGTCATTGCCTCCTGGAATCGGAGATTGGTTTATGTGGAGGTCAAATCTTCACCTCCAAAAGGAGTGGAACAAAAGGAGATCTCTACCTTTTTCTCAAGGATGAATGATATTTCCCCTGAAGTAGCCATTCTTTTTGAGGATACCCAGCTGAGGATGAAGGATAAATTGGTGGTCCTATTTGAAGAGGAATTGGTAAAAAGGTATGGGAAGGAAGCCAAGAGACTCTATCCTGTAAAACGCCTATATGAAGAGCTTTTCCACATAAAGGATCATATTTTTATTATCAATAGTAAAAAGGATGTGGTTGAAAATTTTAAGTTTTGTTTGAGGCATTATTTACAACAGAATATTGAAGGTCAAAAGGCCATATATTCCAAGGGGGAGCTGTGCGATGAAGAATAAGGAATTGGCCGATCTATTTGAAAAGATGGCAGACATCCTTGAGTTTAAAGGAGAGAATCCTTTTAAAATCAGTGCCTATCGAAAGGCCTCAAGGATCATTGGAGATCTTACAGAAGATATTGAGGAGCTCTCAGAACAGGGAAGGCTAAAAAGTATTCCAGGAATCGGGGAAGGGATGGCTCAGAAGGTCACAGAATACCTTCATACAGGAAAGATCGCCAAATTTGAGGAGGTGAGGAAAGGGGTTTCAGATGAACTGATTGCCATCATGGATATCCCAGGGATGGGACCCAAGACCCTTGCCATGCTTCATAAAGAGAAGGGTATTGAAAACCTCTCCCAGTTGGAAAAGGCATTGGAAGATGAATCCCTAAAGGATTTATATGGAATGGGGGAGAAGAAGATAGAAAACATTAAACGAGGGATTCAACTTCTCAAACAGAGTAAGGGGCGGATGAGCTTGGGGGTGGCTTTTCCTGTGGCCAAAAGGATTGTGGAGACCTTAAGGCAAAAGACAGGGTCTGAAAAGATTGAATGGGCAGGGTCCCTTCGAAGGATGAAAGAAAATATTGGGGATATTGATATCCTGGCAACAGGGAAGGAAAGGGAGATGATTATTCAGGCCTTTATTCACCTTCCGGAGGTCAAGGAAGTGCTGGCCTCTGGAGAGACCAAGGCCTCTGTGATTGTGGAGGGAGGGACCCAGGTTGATCTCAGAGTAGTTGAAGAAGATTCCTATGGGGCGGCTCTTCAATATTTTACAGGATCGAAGGGACACAATATCCATCTGAGAAGCATTGCCAAGGCTAAGGGGATTAAGATCAATGAGTATGGAGTCTTTAAAGGGGATAAGAAAATTGGAGGCAGAGAAGAGCAGGAAGTATACCATCTCCTGGGGATGGATTGGATTGAACCCGAGCTTCGAGAGGATCGTGGAGAGATTGAAGCAGCAAGACAGAGGAGGCTTCCAAAATTGGTTCAAGAATGCAACATTAAGGGAGACCTTCATGTCCATTCCAAATGGAGCGATGGGACATCAACCCTTGAAGAGATTGCCAGGGCAGCCCAAAGGAGGGGTTATCAATACATAGCGATCTGTGATCACTCAAAATCTCTTAAGATTGCTCATGGATTGGATGAATCGAGATTGATGAAACAGATCGAGGAGATCGATCGCCTGAATGAAAAATTGAAAGGTTTCCAGATCTTGAAAGGGACTGAGGTCGATATCCTGATGGATGGGAAGTTAGATCTTCCTGAAAAGATTCTGGAGAAGCTCGACTTGGTCGTAGCAGCCGTTCACAGCGGTTTCAAACAGGATAGGGAAAAGATGACCAAGCGGATCATTCGAGCCTTAGAAAATCCTTATATCCATATTCTCGCTCACCCTTCAGGCAGGCTGATCGGGGCAAGGGAACCCTATGAAGTCGATATCGAAGCACTGATGGAGACTGCAAAGGCGTTTGGAAAGGCATTGGAGATCAATGCCTACTTTGAACGGCTCGATTTAGATGACCTCCAATGCCGAAAAGCAAAAGAGATGGGAGTACGGGTTGGAATTGGAACGGATGCCCACCATACCGACCAAATGTGGATGATCAGTTTGGGAGTGGCCGTGGCAAGACGGGGATGGCTCGAAGCGGAAGATGTTCTCAATACCCTACCTTTTAAAGAAATTTTAAGGTGGTGCCATACTCGGGGTTAGATTTTAGCTCACCTTAAAACCAATTGAGGGTCTGTTTGATCTCATCAACAAATTGGGGAAATGGCGCAGGAGTAAAGGAAAGGATAAAGGCTAAAAAAGCCATTCCACCTAAGATCTTCCTCTTTCCATCGATGGGGGTCTGATCATCTAAAGGAGAAGGGTGTCTAAATCCAAAAAGAATAAATAGGATGACCAAGAGAAGCCATCCTGGATTATAAAACACCGTGATAAATGCCATCACTACAATAGCGATAAGAAAGATAAACCGACTTTTTTTCCCAAGGAGGGCATAAGCAATATGGCCACCGTCTAACTGACCCACAGGAAGGAGATTGAGGGCAGTGACAAATAGGCCTACCCATCCAGCATATCCAATGGGATGAAGGAGGACGTCAAAGGTGTCAGGGACTTCTCCCATGACCCACTTCTGAAGAATTTGGAAAAGAAAAGGGTCCCCTAAATGGATCGTTCCTTCTTTGATCTGGGCTGAGGGGATGACTTGGGATAGTTTTAAACCGATCACGATGGCAGGAATGCTCAGGCAGAAGCTTGTAAAGGGACCTGCAATACCGGTGTCGAATAGGGCCTTTCGGGAAGAGGTGACACTTTCCATTCGAATGACAGCCCCTAAGGTCCCAAAAGGGGAGAAGGGAAATGGTAGGAAGAAAGGTAGGGTGGCCCTCATCCCATACCTCCGCGACATCAGGTAGTGGCCCATTTCATGTCCTAAGAGGATGAGAATAATCGTAAATGAGTAGGCAGGGCCTCCAACGAACAACGTGGAGGCCACTGTCAAGATAAAAAGGATAATATGAATGGTATATCTTTTCATGGCAATAGTTATTTCTTCTTTTTATGACGGTCTCGATCTAACATCTTTTTATGTTTGTGTTTTCGCATCTTTTTTCGACGTTTCTTCACAACGCTTCCCATATTTCCACTCCTTTCTTTTTTGATCCTAAAGTGTTAGCCTTTAGACGATGGAATCTTTAATCGACAATCACATTCGTCTGGGTTCTCAGAACTCCCGAAAGCCCCTGGAGTTTGGTTACGATGAAATCGCCAAGGACATTGATGTCAGGAGCTTCTACCAGAACAATGACATCATAAGGGCCTGTAGTCGCATTGGCCCTTTTTACCCCTTGAATCTTTGAGGCTTCCTTTGCCACATCCCTGGCTGCCCCTGCCGTGCACTCAATAAAGACATAAGCTGAAATTGGCATACCCTCACCTCCCACTATACAACATTATATTAAACCCCACTCAAATTCAAGTTTTAAAAGTAATCCTTTAAATGGTATGAGTCTCACGGGTATGAATTATTTTTAACTTTACTGATTGCCTATGAGTTATTTTAATGATTTGGGTGATTCATAGAAAGTCCTATTGAATCTTCCTCAATTCTTTCTCATCCATATGAAAACTATGATGGTCCGTTGGAAATGTCCCATTCGAAACCTCCTCTTTATATAAAGTAAAGGCCTGGAGGATCTGCTCGCTCAGATTGATATAACGTTTGGCAAACTTTGGGGTGAATCGGTCAAAGAGGCCGAGTAGATCATGGACGACCAGAACCTGACCATCACAATGAACCCCTGCCCCAATTCCAATGGTGGGGACCTTTAGACGTTCTGTGATCATCTTAGCAATGGGAGCAGGGATGGCCTCAAGGAGGACAGAAAAGGCACCTGCATCCTCCAAGATTAAGGCATCCTCAATGATTTTCTGTGCAGCTTGTGCATCTTTACCTTGAACCTTAAAGCCGCCTAACATTGAGATCATTTGTGGGGTCAATCCAATATGTCCCATCACGGGAATTCCAGCCTTCACAATGGCCCTCACCGTCTCCTTCACACTTGCCCCTCCTTCCAACTTCACTGCATCTGCTCCACCCTCCTTCATGAAGCGACCGGCATTATAAATTGCATCCCTTTCAGAGGTTTGATAGGACATAAAGGGCATATCCCCTATGATGAGCGCATGCTTGGCCCCCCGGGTGACTGCTTTAGTATGGTGAATCATTTCCTCCATGGTCACCGGAAGAGTATTTTCATATCCCAAGACCGTCATTCCGAGAGAGTCGCCAACGAGAATGATCTCTATTCCTGCTCGATCCTCCAGTAAAGCCATCGGATAATCATAAGCCGTGAGCATGGAGATCTTTTTTCCCTCTTTCTTCATTGCCTGAATATCAACCGGTGTGATTTTTTTTCGTTCCATCACTTTCTCCTCTAATTCAAAAATGAGTTAAGTATATTATACATAAATGAACACCTGAAGACGAGAAATTTTTTCATATCATTGTAGCCCCCAGGATTCGAATCATCATCGGCGGTTTTTAAAATTCCTTATAAGAGTCTCAATTTGACCCAGAATGGAAATTATGAGGTTTGGCATGAATATTGCTTTAATTATTTAATAAAATTATTAAATTAATTCTCTTGAATCGTTATTAACTATTTGTTAATATGAATTTAATTCAATGAATGAAAGAATTTAAGGATGGTATTTAATTCATTCTGGGGGCTTTTTTCAACAGATTTAGCCATTGACTTAGGCACCGCAAATACGGTCGTTTATGTCAAAGGGAAAGGGATTGTTTCTTCTGAACCCTCTGTGGTGGCCATCCAGAGGGATTCTAAAGGAGAGAGACGCGTTCTTGCTGTGGGTCGTGAGGCCAAAGAGATGTTGGGTCGCACCCCTGGGAATATATTTGCAATCCGACCCATGAAGGATGGAGTGATTGCCGATTTTGAAATCACAGGAGAGATGCTTCGTTATTTCATTGCAAAGGTCCATAACCGAAAAACCCTCTTAAGGCCCCGTGTGGTCATTTCTGTTCCCTCTGGCATCACCCCAGTTGAGAAGCGGGCTGTCCGAGAGTCAGCCCAATCTGCTGGGGCAAGGGAAATCTATTTGATTGAGGAGCCAATGGCGGCAGCCATTGGAGCAGGACTCCCTATTACTGAAGCCTCCGGGAATATGATCGTGGATATCGGAGGAGGGACTACGGAGGTCGCTGTCATCTCCTTATCAGGGATTGTTACTAGTCAATCCATCCGGGTGGCGGGGGACAAGATGGATGAAGCAATTGTTCAGTATGTCAAGAGAAAGTATAACCTTCTCATTGGCGAACGGACAGCAGAGTTGATCAAGATTAATATTGGCACGGCTTATCCCGAAGAGAATCCACAGAGCATCGAGGTGAAAGGAAGGGATTTGGTTACCGGCATACCCAAAACCCTTGAGATCAATAGTGAGGAAGTGAGGGAGGCATTGGCAGAGTCAATCAATATGATTATCGATACCGTTCGCATTACCCTGGAAGGGACCCCGCCCGAATTGGCGGCAGATATTGTCGATAAGGGAATCGTCTTAGTGGGTGGAGGAGCCCTCTTAAAGAACCTTGACATTTTGCTTCGGGAGGTGACCAGTCTTCCCATTACCATTGTCGACGATCCCCTCTCCTCTATTGTTTTAGGTGCAGGCATGGTTTTAGACAATGAGCAATTACTCCGCACGGTGACGGTTCAATATTAAAAATTAATGAGGATCCGTGGTTTTTTCCTCTTTCGCAGATATTATCTTTTCATCTTCATCATCCTCCTTCTGTTGTTTGCCCTCATCCTGATCTCGCTTAGGGCCAAGCAAGGCGAGGGGGTAGAATTTTTTGATGCCCTTCTCCTTGAAACTTGTTCCCCCTTCCAAAAAGGGGCCACTTTTATCATTAAGACCGTTCAAGAGATCTTCCAACAATATATTTTCCTGATCCATCTTGAGGAGGAGAACAGGAGGTTAAAACAAAAGCTCTTAGAACTTCAAGAGGAGAACCATCAATTGAACGAGGTGAGGCTGGAAAACGAACGATTGAGAAAACTCCTACAATTTAATGAGAAGAATGCTTTTACTATGATGGGGGCAGAGGTGATTGGGCATGATCCTTCCTCCTGGTTCAAGAGCATCACTATTGATAAGGGAGAAAGGGATGGGGTAAGGAAAGGGATGGCGGTCGTCTCACCCGAAGGAGTGATCGGCCAAATTTTAAAAACTTCTCCTCACTATTCCACTGTGCTCCTCATTACGGATTATAATAGTGCAATTGATTCCATTGTCCAGAGAACTCGTGCCAAGGCCATTATTGAAGGAAAAGGAGAGAATCGATGTCAATTAAAATACCTCCTTCGAACGGAAGAGGTGGCTGAAGGAGATGTGGTGGTGACATCTGGATTGGCAGGAAACTTCCCAAAGGGATTAAAGATCGGTGAGGTCAGTAAGGTGGATAAGAGAGGACATGGAGTTTTTCAATATGCGGAGTTGGTTCCAAGTGTTGATTTAAACCGGTTAGAAGAGGTCTTCATCATCATGAAGACCCTTCCCCCCATCCTTATACAGGATGAAAAGAAGGAGAAGGAGATCCAAAAATGTAGCGGGCCAATCTACTTTTTTTGATGGTCATCTTTTTACTCACCCTTCAGAGCACTCTGATCTCCCTTTATCCAATTCAAAAGGTAAGGCCTGATCTTCTCTTCATCATGACCTTTTATCTGGCCTTCTTATTTCGACCGATCCTGGGAGGCATCTTGGCCTTCCTATTGGGATATTTAGTGGATCTTTTTTCTGGGAATCCTTTTGGCTTTTACACCCTCTCCAGACCCTTAATCTTCTTTGCCGGTCAATTCTTTAAAGAAAGATTCTATCTGGAGGGATTTCCTTTTCAGTTCCTCTTCTCATTTCTTTTTAGCCTCTTAGAGGGAATCCTCATCTTAATTCTCATGAAGACCTTCCAGGCCTTCCCTCATGGAGATCATTCTTTTAGGTTAATCCTGACCCTATCCCCTCAATCTTTTTTCACTGGACTTGCTACCCCACCCCTCTTCATTTTATTTCAAAGGGTGATCACAATATGGGACCCTAATCCAGAGAAGGGAGTCATGGAGGGGATGGGATCATGATGGAATTAAACGCACAGAAGATGGAAGATCTAAGGGGAAAGTATAAATTCCTTGTGGTCTTCGTCTGTTTGGCCTTTCTATTTCTCTTCATTCGTCTCTGGTTCCTTCAGGTGATCAAAGGAAGTGAACTGAGACGGATGTCTGAGAATAATTGTATTCGGCTCAGAGAGAACCCAGCTGATCGGGGGATGATCTTTGATCGAAAAGGACGGATTCTGGCCCATAATCGTCCTTCCTTTGATGTCTTCATCGTTCCTGAAGATTTAAAAGAGAATCCTGAGGTCATTGCCAGGATCGGAGAGATTTTGGCGATGGACCTTGATGAGATTAAAACGAAGATAAGGGAACAGAAGCAGAGACCTCCTTTCAAACCGGTAAGAATAAAGACAGATATTAGTTGGAAGGAATTGGCCATTCTTGAATCGAATCGTGTCCATCTCCCCGGGCTCATCGTAGAAGTACGGCCAAAGAGGGCATATGATTATGGAGAACTGGCTTCCCATCTCATTGGTTATTTAGGGGAGATCGATGAGAATGAATTGAGACAACCCAGAGAGAATCCCTATCGAATGGGAGCAATGATTGGAAAATATGGAGTAGAATGTCGATGGGAAGAGGATCTTCGAGGAATCGATGGAGGGCAGCAGATTGAAGTCGATGCCTTGGGTAGGGAGATCAGACCCCTTGGAGTCGTTGACCCCTTTCCGGGGAAAAATCTTTTCCTTACCATTGATTTAGATCTCCAGCAGATGGCTGAGGAGGCCTTCAAGGATAAGAACGGCGCCCTTATTGCTATGGAGTTAAAGACCGGGCGTATCTTAGCTATGGTAAGTAAACCTGCTTTTGAACCTAATATCTTTGCAAGAACTATTTCGCCAGAGGAATGGAGGTCCCTCTTAGAGAACCCCTATCATCCCCTTCAAAATAAGGGAATTCAAGGCCAATATCCTGCTGGGTCAGTTTTTAAAATTATCACAGCCATAGCAGGGTTGGAATCAGGAGCGATTACCCCGGAGACGAAATTTACCTGCACGGGAACATTTCCCTATGGAAATAGAAATTTCCGGTGCTGGAAAGAGGGGGGGCATGGCACCCTAAGTCTTCATCGGGCTATCGTTGAATCCTGTGATATTTTCTTCTATCAATTGGGATTAAAGGTTGGAGTGGATTTGATCGCCCGGTATGCTGATGAGTTTGGTCTTGGAAAGACCACAGGGATTTCATTACCCCATGAGAAGCCAGGAGTCCTTCCCTCCAGCTCTTGGAAAAAGAAGCGATTCGGAATCCCCTGGTATAGCGGAGAAACCCTTTCCTTCTCTGTGGGTCAAGGATATCTGAATGTGACTCCCCTTCAACAATTGATGCTCATCTCTGGAGTGGCTAATGGTGGAAGATTCTACCTTCCTCAGGTCGTTGAAAGAGTTGAAGATGTCTATGGAAGAAAAGTAAAGGAGTATCCTCCAGTAGAGTTAAGGAGGGCCAATGTTTCCCAGAGAAGTCTCCAGATCATTCAAGAAGCCCTAAGAGGAGCAGTCAATGATCCTCGTGGGACAGGTTGGAGCTGTGCCTTGAAAGATGTCCAGGTAGCAGGCAAGACAGGGACTGCTCAGGTGGTTCGAATGCCAGAGAATTTTAAGAAAGGAGATATGGATCGGATGCCTCAAAGATTGAGGGACCATGCCTGGTTTGTCGCCTATGCTCCCTTTGAGGATCCTCAAATCTCCATCGTTGTTTTTGTTGAGCACGGAGGGTTTGGAGCCTCTGCCGCTGCCCCGATCGCCAAAAAAGTGATTGAAAAATATTTTCAACTCAATGCGTTGACTCCCTTTGATCAGATAGCAAAATCAAGGGTATCTCAGAATGCAGATTGATCGACGTCTTCTCATCCATTTTGACTGGACCCTATTTGGACTTATTCTGGTTATAACGGGCATTGGCATTCTCAATCTCTATAGTGCCACAGCCATGATCGAAGGGTCGGGGACTCCTTATTACCTCAAACAGATATTTTGGTTGCTCATTGGAGTATTTGTGATGGTGGTGATTGCCTTCCTCGAATACCGATTTTTCTTAGATATCGCCTATATCATTTATGGGATTACCTTCATCCTATTGATAGCGGTTTTGGCTTATGGGATGGTCACTTCAGGAGCCCAGCGGTGGATTCGAATTGGATCCCTCTCCTTTCAACCTTCCGAGTTTGTTAAAATCTCGCTTATCTTAACATTGGCAAAATTTTTTCATCATCCCCCTCAACCTGATGGATATACTTTGAAGCAGCTTTTCATCCCTTTTCTCTTTCTTCTTCTCCCAATGGTTTTGATCCTTAAACAACCCGATCTTGGAACGGCGATCATTCTTCTCCTGGTTTTCTTCTCCGTTTTGATCTTTGTCAAGGTTCGTTGGTCTACCTTACTCACCATTGGATTGGCCGGGGGAGGAGCCATACCCCTCCTCTGGCATTTCTTAAAGGAATATCAGAAGAAGCGAATTATCACCTTCTTTAACCCAGATTTAGACCCGTTAGGGGCGGGGTATCATCTCATTCAATCGAAGATTGCTATTGGATCAGGTGGAATTTTTGGAAAGGGCTTTTTGAAAGGGACCCAATGCAAGTTAGGCTTTCTCCCTGAACAGCAAACAGACTTTATCTTTTCAGCATTGGGGGAGGAATGGGGATTGATCGGTTCTCTTGTCGTCATAAGCCTTTATTTTGCTTTGGTCCTGTGGGGGCTTCGTATTTCAGTCCAAGCAAAGGATCGCTTCAGTGCCATTCTCGCCTTTGGTGTGGTGGCTATGTTTTTTTGGCACGTCTTTATCAATATTGGAATGGTGCTTGGAATAATGCCTGTGGTAGGCATTCCCCTCCCGTTTCTCAGTTATGGTGGATCTTTTATCCTCTCCACTCTCATTGGAATGGGTCTTCTCATGAATGTAAGTATGAGAAGATATCTCTTTTAGTGGAGTGGACAAGTGATGGAATCTGGTCCTTTTCTATTGGGGGTTGAGAAAGGAGATTCAAAAAGGAGGCTCCTCCTCAGACCCTGGAGGGAATTCCTGACTCACATCCACATCAGAGACTTCCGCAGGGACTCCGGGAGCCCCTAACATCTGCATTCGAGTGGCCACAATCTCGGTCGTCGTCCTCTTGTTCCCATCCTTATCTTCCCAGGTTCGAGTTCGGAGCCGACCTTCAATATAAACCTGTTTCCCTTTGCTTAAATACTCCCCACAGATTTCGGCCAATCTCCCAAAAGTAACAATCCGATGCCATTCCGTGACCGTGGTCTTTTCTCCTGACCGACTCACCCGATTTTCACTTGTGGCCATACGAAAATTGGCTACGGTGGTGCCATTACTTAAATATTTAACTTCAGGGTTTGCACCCAGATTTCCAATAAGAATCACCTTATTGACACCAGCCATAAACTTTCCCTCCTCTAAAAGGATGGATCCAATAGGATTCATTCCAGATGGATCATTGTCATTTACAACTTATCATGTCTAAGGTCTCTTTTCAAGAAGATATTACTCGTTTTGATGATGCCTCACCTATTCGGGGAATTAAGCAGGGATCTCAATGAGTCAACAGGAGAGTGAGGCATTCCTCGGTTTGAACTCGCTTTTGAGCCATCAGTAAAAGGCCTTACAGGGTTGACGGAGGAAGGAAATTATATTAGTCTTTTATTGAGTCCCAATTCAAGAATGATAAGATGAAAAGAATTTTTCTATCTTTCGTTAACTTAGAGATCATCCTGGGACTTATCTTCTGGATTCAAACGGTGAGGTCTGCTTCGTTCTCCCCCCATGAAGGAGATTCCTGCGATTCGTTTGGCGTTCAGAGATTTCAGGAAAGAAAGGAGGCCCCTGTTTTTACTCTCCAGACCTTGGAGGGGAAACCCATTTGTTTGAGCGATTTGAAGGGGATCCCTGTCCTGATCACCTTTTGGGCTACATGGTGTGCTTCTTGTAAAGAAGATCTCCCCTTGCTGGAAAAATTCTCCGTTGGAAAGCGGGACCAATTGGCTTTTCTCCTCATTACCATTGATGGAGAAAGAAAGAAGGCCGCTCAAAAAATCATTGAAAGAAATCAAATTACCCTTCCTGTCCTTTTACTTTACAAAGAGAAGGTGATGGACCAATACGGGGTGAGAGGCTGGGTTCCCCAGACCTTTCTGGTTGACCGAGAAGGGATGCTGGTGGGGAAGATTGTTGGGCAGAGGGATTGGTCTTCCCCAGAGGCTTGGTCATGTCTTAAAAATCTCTTAGAACTTCATTGAAAAAGGCGAACATTTCCCTTATAATAATTCCGGTTTCTCAATGGTTTATCCTATCAAAAAGGCCTGGTGACTGAAGCAGGAATAAGTTCATTCTCCCTTTGAGCGAACCGGTGGTCGAACCTAATCGACATGGGGCTGAAAGCCCTGGACAAACCATCTCGTTAGAAAGTCGAAGGCCTTCTAATGGAGACGACTGGAGTGGTCAGTGAAATATTTCTATAAATCAGAGAGTATCCCTATTCCACAAAGACTTCTCTTCATCCCTCTGAGGGAGACGGTCATATTTCCTTATGTCATTGCGCCTCTCTTTTTTCAGTCGGATGAAGCGCTCAACCTTTTAAATAAGGTTTTATTGGAAAATAACCTCATTGGATGTGTAGGCCTCCGTGATCCATCTCTCAAAGATCCTCAGCCCAAAGACTTACTCTCTGTCGGCACGGTCTGTAAAATTCTTCAGCTGGTTAAATTGCCGAATAAAGGGGTGAAGATTTTAGTCGAGGGGCTTTCAAGAGTTTTTCTCCATAATATCCTGAGGGAGGCTCCTTATTTCAAAGCCGATGTCAATGAAATTAATGAATCACAGGAGAAGACGGTCCTCTCTGAAACACTGGTCCAAAGTATCGGAACACTTTTCAAAATATCCCTCTCTACGGGAAAACCCCTTTCGGAAGAGGTATTGAAGACTCTTGATAAAATCGATCACCCAGGCCGGCTTGCGGATTTGATTGCCATTACCCTCCATCTGGGACTGAAGGAACAGCAAGAGATTTTCGAAATCATTGATCCCTTAGAACGTTTAAAAAAAGTTTTCCATTACTTCAATCGGGAGATCCAGTCCTCACCCACTCGACCTCATCCCTTGCTTCATCCTGGAAAGGAAACAGGAAAATTTTCAAAAGATGCTTCCCCGCGTCCATCCACGAGAGGGCAGAAGGAAGCTCCAGATGAGGATCCCTATTTGGCTGAGATCCATGAGTTGAAAGAAAAGATCCAAAATGCAGGCATGCCATCCAAGGTAGAGGAAATCGCTTATAAAGAGATCAATCGTTTGGAGCGGATGAATCCCATCTCTGCAGAATATACCGTTTCCAGAACTTACCTCGACTACCTCATTACCATGCCCTGGAATAAAAAAACCATAGATAACCTCGATCTCCAACGGGCTCAAACCATTCTCAATGAAGATCATTATGATCTTGAAAAAGTAAAAGAAAGGATCTTAGAGTTCTTAGCAGTGAGAAAATTTAAGGATCCCATGAAAGGGCCGATCCTCTGCTTTGTCGGTCCTCCAGGAGTTGGGTAGACCTCACTGGGCAGATCGATTGCTCGGGCGTTGGAAAGAAAGTTTATCAGAATTTCCTTAGGAGTATTGAGGGATGAGGCTGAGATTCGGGGGCATC
>JBBIRT010000089.1:0-1690 GCA_037441725.1 Deltaproteobacteria bacterium
GATAGCTTCTTTCTCACCCTGGAATGCCACCCTTAAAAGGGGCTAAGGTCCTCATCACATCAGGCCGCCTCTGAGACTCCAATTTAATCACCGTGGCCCCATAGAAGGCAAGATAATTCACGGTGAGAGGACCAACGCCTGCCCAAGTGAAATCCAAAACATTCAAACCTTCAAAGGGTCTTTGACTCATGATTGCTCCTTTTCAATCAGATGACCTTAGCCTGTTTTAAGATAAGAAGGTCTTCGATTGAAAATCCCAGCTCCCTTATATAGATTTCCTCGTTATGCTCTCCAATGAGGGGAGCTCGACGTCTTATCTTGCATGGGGCCTCAGTCATTTTAACAAAGGCCCCAGGATAGGTAATGGATGCCTTCAACTCAGGGTGTTCAACCTTCTCCCAATACCCTCTAATCTTTAGCTGTTCAAATTCAATCATATCCTGAGGAGTGAGAAGAGGGTAGAGTTGAATCCCCCTCTTTTGGGCCCCCTCCCAAAGTTCTGCCTTGGTATGCTTCATAAAGAACCGACCAAAGCTTTGAGTCACCTCATCCACTGTATCTTGAGAAACGGTCTGCCAATTCCAAGTAGACCAATCAACCTTCTTAAGGGTTTCACTGGCCAACCCTTCTTCGATCACCCATTGGGTTAGGCCGATTGTGCTCGGAAGCATTCCTACCTCAACGAAGGGCATAAATCTGATATGACCATCCTTACATGGATAGATAAGAGGAAGATGAATATACTTCACTTCAGTGCCACTCTTTCCGGTTTGGGCTCGCAGCCAGGTTCCCCCTGATCTCTTAACAATGGTTTGATCGATACTCCATAAACCCTGAACCTCCGGTCCTGATGCCCAAGCCAAACTCAGATAGGCTGGGGCGTCAACGTGTTGCCCTTCGCCTGTAATGGCTCGATGACAAAGTGCAACCATTGCCCCTACCGCTCCAGCTGTGGCGCCAAAAAGATAGGAGATAGGAAAACTCGGCATAAGGGGTGGCCGATCAGGGTCTCCAGTCACATACCCTTCTCCAGACAAAGACCAGAGGGTTAGGTCGGTGGCCTTATAATTTCTATAAGGACCTGACTGGCCAAATCCTGTAATGGAAACGAATATCACGCCAGGATTGAGCCGATAGAGGGTCTCATACCCCAATCCCAACTTTTCCATAAATCCAGGATCATAAGATTCGATGACAAAATCAGCGGTCTTGACCAATCTTTTAAAAATCTCTTTCCCATCGGCTGTCTCAATATTGAGGGTAATGCCCCTCTTATTTAGATTAAATGCCCACCAGTAAAGGCTTTTTTCTGGATCAGGGGTATTATGATAAAAAGGACCAAGGCTTCGAGATGGATCTCCTCCAGGCTTCTCCACCTTTATCACATCTGCCCCAAGATCACCCAAAAGCTTACCGCAAAGGAAACCCCGTTCATTGGTCAAGTCGAGAACCCGATAGGGGCTGAGTAATCCTTCTGTGTATTCAAGAACCATTGGACCTCCAATCTGTTAGGTATCTCCAAATTTACTTAAGTAGCTCAACATGGAAATCTAATATGCTTGCCTTCCGTTCAGATCTCTCTTTAAATACCACCCGAACGGGTAAGCCTGGCTTCAATTCTTGTGTGACCCTATTTAAATCTGATAGATCAATCCCTTTTAAAAACTGAGCCATGGGAGTGCTTGCTCTA
>JBBIRT010000089.1:1702-13115 GCA_037441725.1 Deltaproteobacteria bacterium
TCGGGTGCACCATGAATGGCCTCCGTACAGATGCTATAGGTCACTAATTCACCCACAGGCTCAATTTCAACCCATTGATCCTTGATAGAAATAAAACAAGTTGCACAAAAGGAACGTGGAGGGAGCAGGATTTGTTTACAGTTTGGGCATTGGGTCGCCATGATTCTGGCATTATCTCTGAGTTCAACAAGGAACCTGCTGATGGTTTCACCCGCACTATAGGCATAAGGAATCTCCCATTTATCTGAAACGGTGATCAGCTCAATCTCTTTGGCTTCTGTCATATCCCCTTACTCCTCTCTCAATATGGCTTCGCCCCAAGAATAAGGACATCTAAGAAAAATGCCGTCATTCCTCCTGTACCAAATATCCCTCCCCCAGCTGTTGCTAAAACATTTTTAACATCGGGAACTTGACGTGCCTCCCCTTTCCCCATAATTTGTATGGCTGCCTCAGCCACTCTGGCCAGTCCACTGGCACCGATGGTATTCGAACAAAGAACGCCTCCAGAAGGACAAAACGGAATCTCTCCATCCATCTCACCAAATCCCTCTTCGACGAGTTTTGTGACGTCTTCAGGTAAACAAAAACCAAAAGCGGCATAGGCAGGTATCTCTTGATAACTTACTGGAATATAAGGTTCAGCTACCTGAATCTGTTTTCGGGGATGGTCAATCCCTGCCATACGGTAGGCCTTTTGAGTTATCTTATCCCACGAGTAGGTGGAATCCATTCCCTTAATTCCTGGATTGATGATCGTCGTTCCAGCAGAAAATCCGTTAATCCATGCTGGGGAGGCAGTAATCTTGGGAGCCCTCTCTTCTGATGCCAGGATGATTGCGCAGGCCCCTTCAGAGGATGGACATAAATCTAAGCGCCTGAGAGGATAGGATAGGAATTTAGCCTTTAAAGCCTCTTCAATAGTCGTTTTAATATGCAGGTGGGCATAGGGATTGTTGAGAGCATTGAGATGATTCTTGACGGCTATTCTTGCCATGTGGTACTCATTAAATCCATATTTTTTCATACATAAGAGGGCATCCCCTGCAAAAAGGGGTAAAGAATTGATCGAAAACGGTTTGGTGACGATTGGGTCAAAACCAAGGCTCAGGGTATATTGAGGATGAGCTGTGGACTGTCCCATCCTTTGCCCAGCAATTGCCATGACGACATCGAAAACTCCCGAGCAGATATGATCGAGAGCTGTCAGAGCGGTGGATCCCCCTGTTGCTCCTCCAGTATTAATCTTTATTAAAGGCTTGTTCATCGCCCCTAAAGCATCGGCACACCATTTATCAATCCCGTTCACTCCATCAAGGGCTTCAGGCCCTGTCCCAATAACAAAGGCATCGATATCCTTGAGACTAAGTTCAGCATCTTCAAGACACCTCTTCACCACCTCAAAATACATATCAGGAGTCGAAAGATGGTGATGTTTTGTCTTATATTTTGTCTGACCTGTACCAACGACGGCCACTCTTCTTGTCACAGACCTGTTCTCTCCTCTTACCCACTACTCAAAATCACCACAAAGTTACTCTGCCCGCACATCCCACTCATTGCGTGGGCTAAAGCCACTTTTGCATTCGCAACCTGCCTACCCTCTGCACGGCCAGTCACCTGTAATGCTGCTTCTGCCACCCGAAAAAGTCCTACCGCTGTGTAAGGATTCGATGACAACATTCCTCCTGAGGGGTTCACAGGTAATTCACCTTCCATCGAAGTGATCCCACGATCAATGAACTTTCCAGCCTCACCCTCTTTACAAAAACCAAGGGCTTCATACTCCATGAGTTCGTGGAAAGAGGTGATATCATAAACTTCAGCCACATCGATCTCTTTCAAAGGATTTTGAATCTTAGCCATTGTATAAGCTCTTCTGGCTGCAATGGCCAATGAGGGCAACCTCCAAAGATCCTTGTCTCCCAAATAATAGGTATCATTTGCCCAACCAATCCCTTTAATCCAGGCAATGGGTTTATCACTTTTTTGGGCTATCTCCTCTGTGGAGAGGACCATGGCACAGGCTCCATCTGAATGGGGCGGTAGGTTCAATCTCCTTAATGGCCAGGAAACATATTTAGATTGCAATACCTCCTCTAAACTAACCTTTACCCGAAGATGCGCGTTTGGATTGTGAACCGCATTCAAGCGGTTTTTAACGGTAACCCTTGCCCCTTGCTCTTCTGTGATTCCCCACTGGTTCATATAACTCAGGGTTTGAATGGCATGGGCTGTCATCCAATTGAGTCCTAAAGGGCGGTGAAAAAAAGGATCGAAATTGAGCCTTGTAAGGATATCTAAATTGGTCTGAGAACACATCGCCCAGCTGACCACAAGGGCTGTATTGAAGTTGCCCGAGAGACAGCGCATATAGGCGATGGCCAGAGCTGCCATCCCATCGTCCTCTACCCTAATCTCATCCTTATCATAACAATGGGCTGCCAGGGCAGCACTCATCGCACCAATCAATCGCCCATCTACCTGGTCATATTCAGCCATCACCACTGTATCGATGTCTGATGGGTGAATCCCGGCATCTTCCAAAGCTCGGCTTGTCGTTTCAAAAATGAGATCATTGAGTGAGTCCTTTCTATTCATCCCCTCACATCTGGACTCGCTGATCCCAATAATTCCCACCCTACTTCCCATTCTAAACTCCGAACTACTCCCCCGTGTAGTTTGGTTTTCTCTTTTCTGCAAATGCCCTTGCTCCTTCGGCACGATCCTTTGTAAAGGCAATGCGGTGAAGAACGTTGAAGGCAAGATCATTTACCACATCGACAGGGGCCTGGATGGCATGCTTTACAATTTCCTTTGTATATTTCAACCCGATGGGGCTCTTTTCGGCGATCCTTGTTGCCAGCTCCATGGCCACCTCAATCAATTTTTCAGAAGGGACCACTTTATTGATAAATCCTGCTTTCTCCAACTCCTCTGCCGGCCAAAGATCCCCTGTGAGAAGAAGTTCCATCGCCTTTTTAAAACCAATCTGACGGGGAAGGAGATTCACTGAGATAGGCCCCATGAGCATGTAGGTTGCATGGCCATCTCCCAACCGGGCATCTTCTGATGCAATAACAATATCGCTCCACAGACAGATCTCAAATCCCCCTGCGATGGCAAACCCGTTGACTGCGGCAATAATTGGTTTGCTACATTTTTCAATAGTGGCAAAAGCTGCAGTGGCAAGTTGGTGAAATTTCTTTTCTGCCTCTTGATCAGGCTCCCCGCTCTTATTCCAATCATTAACCATTTTTAAATCAGCACCTGTGCAGAAGGCCTTCCCTTTCCCAGTGATGATGATCACCCTCACCGTGGAATCCTCCTGAGAATCAGTCATTGCCTCCTTTAGCTCGGTAAGCAGTTGATAGTTAAGTGAGTTGTAGGCTTCAGGTCTATTCAGGGTAATCATAGCCACCCCATTCCTCTTCTCATAAATAATCGTTTCATATCTCTTCATTGGATGATCATCCCCCTCGGCTTCATCTATTTTACTTCTCTATCTCCCTTTAAAAACAGGTTTTCTTTTTTCATTGAAGGCTTTAATCCCTTCGTTACGGTCTTCAGAGTTAGCTCCTACCAGAGATGCCATGAGGACCAGTTCTAATCTGGCCTCAATATCTACAAGCATGGTATCATTGATTAATTTCTTCGAAATCCTCATGGCGCCTGGACTCAGTTCAGATAGCTCTTCTGCCAATTTCTTTACCGTGGAATCCAACTGATCAGCAGGGACAGCCCGATTGACCAGACCGATTTGCTCGGCTTCTTTCCCGGTAATCGTCTTCCCTGTAAAAATGAGTTCTTTTGCCTTCCTGAGGCCAATGAGCAAAGGTAATCGATAAAGAGACCCCCCAGCACCCAGCAAACCGAACTTCATATGTTGATCTCCAATCACCGCATCTTCCGAGGCAATGGCCAGATCAACCACAGTCATGATCTCAATTCCTCCTGCCATTGCATATCCATTAACTGCCGCAATGACTGGTTTCGGCATCCTTTCAATTCTCCGAAGCATCACCTCATTGCCAAATCGAAAAAAGTCTTGTTCGGCCTGGGATGAAGTCAGCTCCTCCTTAGCAAATTTAAGATCCACACCTGTACAGAAGGCCCTCCCGCTTCCTGTGATGATCAGAACCCGAACAGCCTCATCCCTTTCAGAGTCTTCAAGGGCATTTCCGATTTCCCTCAGCATTGTCCAGGTCAATGAATTCATGGCCTCAGGACGATTCAAGGTAATTCTTGCCACCGCTCTTTCTTTCTGATATAGGATTGTTTTATATTCCATAAAATCCCTTCTCTAAGCTTAATGGGGTTGATAATAGGTCCTTAATTTTTCCAAAACATGGATGGCCTCCTCCACAATCTCATGGACTACCTCAGCCGCGGGCTTAATCTTCTTTATCATCCCTGAAATCTGACCCCCTACAGGTAGGGTATAATCGGCTAATTGGGCTTTTCTAATTCCCTCAAGCAAGTCTGCGATAAGGACATTCTGCTTCGGTGTCTTTAGGACAGGGCCGCCTTTTTTTTCCCAGGACTCCTGAAATTTATTCTTCAACATCCTGAGTGTCTTACCCGTCAGGACACGAGAGATGACTGTGTCGTCCTCTGTTGCTTCAAGAATCCTCTTTTTCCAAAGGTCAACCTCCCACTGAGACATATAACCCAGCTCAATACATTCAAGGCACGCCTCTTCTGTCGTAACAAAAGCTGTTCCCAACCAGGCCCCGATAGCTCCCATAGCCAAGGCAGCAGCCACCCCTCTGCCGTCTGCAATTCCACCGGCTGCCAGTACAGGTGTTGGTTTAATGGCATCCACCACCTGAGGTACAAGGGCCATTGTCCCGATTCTGCCTGTATGACCACCAGCTTCAGTTCCTTGGGCAATGATTACATCAACACCAGCATTAGCAAGGCGGCGTGCTTGTCTGACAAGCCCGACACAAGCCATCATCTTCATTCCATGGGCATGGGCCTCTGGAACCGCCCAAGATGGATTCCCCACTGCGGATACGAACACAGGGATACGTTCTTCAATGGATATCTTAAGGCACTCCCTTGTAAAATTGATAGAAAAGACTTGGAGTCCAGCTTTCCCTCTCGCTTTAGGAATTCCTAATTCTTCACCAAACTTATTTGCAAAGGCCACTGCCTCAGGTGGCATTTGGGATCTTAATGTCTCCTCTGTTGCATCGACATCAACTTCTTCCAACTGAGGAGGCATTGGAACATCAACCCCAAATGGTCTATCAGTAAGATCTTTTGTTCTCTTAATCATCTCCCGAAGTTCTTCAGGGGTAAGGGAGGCAGCTCCTAAGACACCCAATCCACCCGCATTGGAAACAGCAGCTGTTAAGGCAGGTCCTGAAACAAAACCCATGCCTGCAGCAACGATAGGATATTTAATCCCGAACATATCACAAAATTCAGTATGTAGAAGATTCTTAGTCATCCAATCATCCTCCATTTCCATTTTTTACCGAACGTTTGGTAGGTAGTTTTTAGCATTGATAAAAAATTTTGTCAAGTAAATTTTATTATTGATATAACTCTCTAATATTTAAGATATTTATTGAATATTTATCCTATCTAAAGAAGAGATTTTAATTTATTATGTTATAATATATTTAATTACTTAACGAACATTAGGTAACTCAATGAGCAGAAAACAAGAACTCCTTAAAAAGATCGCAGATCTATTCTATAAGAAGGGATATGAGAAGACTTCAATCCGAGATATCTCCCTCCATCTGGGAATGACTAATGCAGGACTCTATCATTATTTTAAGAATAAACAAGAAATGCTCTTTGATATTATGGATTATGCAATTGAAGATGCATTGATTAGCATGAGGCAGAAGCTACCCAATATAGAAAATCCAGAAGAAAAGATTGCTTGGATCATTCGTTCTCAAATCAATTTTTATTCGGAAAATAAATCTCAAACAAAGGTCCTGGTCCATGAAAGAGAATCTCTCGAAACAAGCTATGCTGAAACGATAAAAGAAAAGGAAAGAGAGTATGTTGAGTTTATTAAACAGGTTGTAAAAGAACTCCTCCATATGAACCCTCACGTACTGATCACTGTAGAGGTTGCTACGTATTGTTTATTGGGAATGCTAAATTGGCTCGTCCATTGGTATGATCCTGCTGGAAAGGTCTCTCCAGATGAATTGGCTTCTAACATTACCACCCTTTTCTTAAAAGGCTTGAAGGGAGGGGCCCCTCCCTTCCCTTATTAATCAAGAAAATTTATTAATTCCCTACAAAAGAATGAAATGATTTTAGACTCGAAAAGCCTTTTTCTCACACTAAGACTAAAGGGGACAATACCACTTGAATTTTCTGTCAGTTATAGTATGATGATTATAATATGTTGAGATTTAATGATATTTTAGAAAGGCTGATCTCTTATGATCCTGATGCAGATACAGATCTACTAAGAAAGGCTTATGTTTTTTCTGCAAAGGTCCATTTAGGACAGGTTCGTCTCTCTGGAGAACCCTATCTAACCCATCCTCTTGAGGTTGCAGGTATTCTTACCCAGCTTAAGCTTGATGTAGCCAGTGTCGCTACAGGCCTTCTTCATGACACTGTAGAGGACACCCTCACAACATTCCAAGAAATTCAGGAGAATTTTGGAGAAGAGATCGCTCAATTAGTTGATGGATTAACTAAAATCAGTCAGATCTCCCTAAGATCTTCTGAAGAACATCAGGCAGAGAATCTACGTAAAATGATCCTGGCCATGGTGAAGGATATTCGTGTCATTCTGATCAAACTGGCTGATCGACTCCACAACATGCGAACCCTCAGATATCAACCACCAGAAAAACAGAAGGAGATCTCTCAGGAAACCCTCGACATCTACGCCCCTTTATCCCATCGACTCGGGATCGATTGGATTAAAACGGAGCTGGAGGATCTGGCCTTTCAATACCTCCACCCAGAGATTTATGATGAGATTAAACGTAAGATTGCGAAGAAGGAGAAGGAAAGGACCAACTACATTGATGAGGTAAAGCGCACCCTCTTGAAAAAACTTTATGAAAATCGGATCTCTGGAGAGGTCACAGGCCGAATCAAACAGATCTATAGTATCTATTTAAAAATGAAGGACCAGAACATTGATCTTGATCAGATTTATGATATTACAGCCTTTCGGGTCATCGTCAATACAATTCAAGAGTGTTATGATGTATTGGGCCTCATCCATTCCCTCTGGAAACCCATCCCCGGGAAATTCAAAGATTACATCGGTCTTCCTAAAGAAAACATGTATCAATCCCTCCATACCACAGTCATCGGACCTTATGGTGAGAGAATTGAAATTCAGATTCGCACCCATGAGATGCATAGGGTTGCAGAGGAAGGGATTGCAGCCCACTGGAAATATAAGGAAGGGAAGATCCTTGGAGAGGCAGATGAGAAGCAGTTTACCTGGTTGAGGCAACTTTTAGAATGGCAACGTGATTTAAAAGACAATCGGGAATTTATTGAAAGCCTCAAAGTTGATCTATTCCCGAATGAAGTTTACATTTTCACGCCAAAAGGTGCAGTGAAACAATTTCCAGTTGGAGCCACTCCGATTGACTTCGCCTACAGCATCCACTCCGATATTGGAAACCATTGTGTGGGAGCGAAAGTAAATGGAAAGATCGTTCCCTTGAGATATGAACTTCAGAATGGAGATACCGTTGAAATCTTGACCTCACCCAATCAAAGACCGAGCAAGGATTGGTTGAAGTTCGTCAAAACCTCAAGGGCCAGAACGAAGATTCGCCAATGGTTTACAGCTGAAGAAAGAGAAAAATCGATTTCTCTGGGAAAGGAAATCCTGGAAAAAGAACTTCGAAAATATGGCCTTCAACAGGCCAAGTTAATGAAATCAGGAGAATTGTCACGAGTGGCAGGAGAATTTAGTTTCCAGACAGTGGATGATCTGATCGCTGCGGTTGGTTATGGAAAGCTGACGGCTAATCAGATCATCGGGAAAATTCTTCCCCAAGAAGAGTTGGAACAACAAAAAGAAGAATTGAGATTAGGGCGGTTAAAAAACCTGGTTCAACGGATTACCCGGAGCCCAAGAGATGCTCTCCTGATTAAAGGGATTGATAATGTGATGGTCCGTTATGCAGGTTGTTGTAACCCTGTCCCAGGAGACAAGGTGATTGGATTTATTACCCGTGGAAGGGGAGTCACCATTCATACAGCTGACTGCCAAAATGTAATCAATGATGACCCTAATCGTAGGGTTGAAGTGGAATGGGATTCAACTAAGGAGTATATCTACCCCGTTCGAATCCGAATCTATTCAGAGGATAAGAAGGGCTTACTGGCTGAAATTAGTCACTCATTATCCTCAAATGAAGCCAATATTAAGAATGCCAAAGTGGATACCACAGAGGATAAAAAGGCCATCAGTACATTTGAAGTCGAAATTCGAGATCTCAACCACCTCAATCGGGTGATCCGAGCCATAGAGAGAATCAAAGGAATTAATCGTGTGGAGAGGCTGAGGATGGAATCCCAGGCCGAAGCCTAATCCCTTTAAGCCGCCTTAGTGATCCATCCCGAGCGAAGGCACCGAGAACAGACCCTCATCCGAATAGTTCTCCCCTCTTTGAGGGTCTTCACCTTATGGAGATTTGGATACCAAATCTTACGGGTCTTGTTGTTGGCGTGACTGACGTTATGGCCAAACGCAGGTCCTTTTCCGCAAATTTCACAAACTTTTGCCATGATCAAACCCCGAAATGAATATCTTTTTAATTAACCTACCCCTCTTAAAATTTCAATAGGTAACTTAATAAAATTATATTGCCCCCACCATGCAATCAATCAGCCATGTACAAAAGTGGCAGGGAGAGTAAAATTGAAAATAGCCGGACCATTTAGAGAAATTCAATCATCGGTCCGGATGGTAACAAATCCTGTAGGGACTGCTTCATAAAGGTTGATATCAATATAACCCAGTCGGGGCAGATCCCCCTCATTGAAGGGTGCTGGCAATTTGTATTGATATGGGTCTTTCACTCCGCTCTGGAAGGTAAATGGAAAAACTGCTTCTTTACTCTCGTTTCCAACTTTGTCAAAAATAGAAACTTTCAGGGTAATCTGTGTCCACTCACTGAGAGGAAAGGCATATCCCCCGGAGGTATTCCACTGGATATATCCCTTAAATTTTTTTTGATACTTTGGTTTAAGAAAAATCCAATCCGTCATATAGCGCCCCATTCCTGGCTGTTCTGCTACGGAAGCAATTCGAAGCATATCGCCATCTGGATCCTCTGCTTCAATATAGATTTTCCAAATATAACCATTTGGACCCTTATCGACTGCAAAAGCGTTAGTGATGGAAGGGGCACTGGTTCCGGGCTTAGGTTTTACCTCTAAAGATAAAGCCATCCTGAGAGTCAACCCCTGAAAGGAAATAAAAAGTAGAAGGATAAACAAAGCCTTTATCGTAAGATTCTTGTAAATTTTCATCTTTTCCTCCATGAAGGTACAGACCATTTATGTGTGAAGCGTTTCATTGATTCCTCCTCTTCAAATTAACCCCCCTCATTTAAATATAAGTCTCAGCATTATTAAATTCAAGGAAGGGAGGCCATGGCTGTCCTTTTGGCTTCCTCTAAAACCTCCTTCAGGGGAATCCCTTTTTCTAAGGCCAATCTCTTACAATCCTCATATTCGGGTGAAAGGTTTACCACCCTTTCATCCCATCTTGCCACTTTGAAACGAATCTTCCCATAGGGTGTTTGAATGGTCAGAATCTCCCGCTCTGCTTTTGCCCTCTCCTCTTCATGCCACCTTAGCCCGAGCGTGGTGGTCTCCTTTAGAAGAAATTCTGTAACGAATGGCAACTGGTCAATCGGGCAAATGATAGAAAGGAGATGACCGGGTCGATTCTTTTTCATTAGAATGGGTGTGATAAAGACCTCCATGACCTTCATGGCAAAAAGTCTTTCCATCACATAGTCGTAGATTTGAGGGTTCATATCGTCAATATTCGTTTCAATCACTGCAACCTTTTCTTTCTCCCAAGATGGCTCTGGGGTTCCAACAAGCAATCTTAAAAGATTGGGAAGGGGAAGGTCATCGCGACCCGCACCATATCCAATTTTCTCTACTTTCATTAATGGCATAGGGCCAAATTTATCTCCTAAGGTGGTAAGAATAGCGGCTCCGGTTGGGGTCAGCAGTTCCCTTTCTGTCCCAGATGAGTAAATAGGCTTTCCTTTTATTAATCCTAACGTGGCTGGCGCAGGCACAGGAAGGATTCCATGCTCACATCGTACAAATCCTCCCCCTACATTGATCTTCGAGACACAGATCTCCTCAATGCCTAACTCTCGAATCCCATAAACGGCTCCAACAATATCGATAATAGAATCTAAACCACCCAACTCATGAAAATGGACCTCCTCTAATGGAATCTGATGGATTCCTGCTTCCACCGAGGCAATTCGATTAAAAATTTCTATGCTCTTCTCTTTAACTGCATTATCCATACGACTCTTATGAATCACTTTAAGGATCTCCTTAAGATTGCGATGGACCCTTTTCTCTCTTTTCCCTTCCAAGATCACTTGCGTTCCAGAAATCCCGGCTTTTAATACCCTCCTAACTTTTAAATGAATGGAGGAGATTCCAAGCCTTTTCAGCATCTCTTTTAATGCTTTGGGATTTAATCCCACATCTATCAGGGCACCCAGGATCATATCCCCGCTTGCTCCGGAGAAACAGTCAAAATAAGCAATCCGCATAGTTATCTTCCTTTAGGCCTTTTCAGCAGGTGTTGTCATCGTAGACAGCTTCATCTTCATCTCAGCGGGGATCTTAGAATTTGCCTCGATGAATTTCAACTTTGGAATACCCCCATAGAGCTTAAAAGCTCGCCTCAGAACTCGATCATCCCAGATGGTTTCAAGGTCTTTTCTGAAGAGAGTTTCAGCGCTCATGGCCTTCAGCACGCCACCTAAGAGGTGGACGACCCATCGGTTTGCGAAGTTGACAAGAAACTGACTGGAGTATGGATCATTGCGACCTGCTTTCTGATCCTCTGGGACAGTCTTTCGGGATTCGAGAAGCCATGCAAGGGAGACCATGTCATGAGCTACAAGGGATTCAGAGGAAAAAACAAGTCCAGGATGGGGCGCTACGATATATCCTTTGTCAGGTCCATAAGTAGCAAGAATCTTATCGGCAACAGTCAGGATCAGACGCTGCTTTTCTTTGAGGATGGAAACAGTGTTGGCTTCTGCTGTCTTCTCATGAAATGTGGTTGCGTCATGATGATATTCCAGCCGGCTATCTGTCCGCCAGTATCCGACTGCAGCCTTCATCCCCAAAGAGGCTCCGGCCAGAGGGTGCCGACTACAGCGGGGCATCAGCACGATATGGT
>JBBIRT010000090.1:0-12649 GCA_037441725.1 Deltaproteobacteria bacterium
CACTTGAACCTTATTGGATTTCTTTTCAACCATCTTGGGGTGAAGCTTCTCTTTTTGGATAAAGATTCGATAGCAATTGAAACAGATAAACTCTTGATCCGTCGTTCCCAAATAAAAACGATACGTAGCACTTCCACACATCGGACATCGTGTTAAAAAACGCCTGTTTCGACTATATCGAACAATTCCCAATAGGTAGGCCAAGAATAGGATGGGTGCCAGAAAAGGGATTCGGGAGGGAATCTTTTCAAACCATGCCTTAAACAGGACAAAAAGAAACCCTTCTCTTCCGACAAAATGTGCTAAGAATCTCTTCCAAAGCCTTTGTGAGCTGATGACCTCATCGATCACCAATCGATTAAAATTCGGAGGCTGGTTAGGAGTATCGATATTGGTGTAATAGTCAATAAGTTCAGGATCCAATTGACGGGCTTTCTGAATGGCCTGATCTGTCTTTTTTGAAAGGAGGGTCTCCTGAGAGTAGGCACGAGAAAGATTAAAATAAAAGGCCCCTCGATCCGGATTGATCCCTATGGCCTCTTGATAAGAGGCCATGGCAAGGGAGGTCTGTTTTTGTGCCAGGTAGACGTTTCCTAAATTGGAATAGGCCTCGCTAAATCGGGGATCCTGTTGAATGGCTTTTCGATAGTAGGCCTCAGCCGTGAGATAGTCTCCCTGCCGCTTCTTAGCCAGCCCAAGGGAAAAGAGGACTTCAGAATCATCAGGATGGTTAAGCAACCAGTTCTGCAATCTCTCCTCTGTGGATCTCCCCCAGTCTTCGTGGTTGACTTGGTTTATCTCCAAAATGATTTCGGATTGCCCTCCATTCAAAAACGATGAAGAAGATCGGAGGAAAAAGGGAAGGTAAACCAATACGATGAGGAAGATCACAATGAAAGGTCTTTCCCTTTTCGTAACGAATCCCCATAAAAGCACTGACCAAAAGAATAGAGCCCAAAGCATATCCAATCGTAAAAAAAAGGGGACAAGGAGAAAAAATATCTTGAGGCTATTGAGGAGAAGTCTTGAAAATTCTTGGGTGATATTCTTCCTTATCTCAGAGAGATACAGGGGGAGATATTTAATCATCATGGTAATGCTGAAGGCGATAAAGGCCATGAGGATGGCATGAGAGAGGATATAGAATACATTATAATAAAATCGGAAGGCACTTAGGAAATACCTGAACTGGAGGAGAAAACCTTTCATTCCCTTCGAGAGAATAGCCTGGATTTGGAAAGGATTTTGGACCCAGAGGGCTTTGGCCAGTTCGAAATGGGGCTGTGGAAAGTCAGGCGAAAATTTTATGGCATAGGTGGCCAACAACAGGGATTGGTCCACTCCTTTTTTATTTCTCGCCTTGCTGGATTCTCGGATCAGGGCAAAGGAAAAAAAAGGAATATTTCGAATTCCCTTATTTAACTTCAGTTGGTAGAGGTGCTCCAACTCCTTTTTGTCGAGGGGGATACCTTTTCTTATCTCCCAAGATTGATCAGGAAGGTTGACACTCTCTGATGAAAAGAATTCCTTCGAAAATGGGAGGGTTTCATCCCTTGAAAATACCCCAAGGTAATAAAGAAGGGGAAGGACCAATATGATAAAGATGAGAATCGTCTTTTTCATAAGAGTTGTCTCTTCACAAAAGCATTATTTTCTCCAATCCTCCTGAACCAATTTTGATCTGATATATCAAAGGATTTTTCATTTGTCAACTGAGTATGAATTTTTTCCTGTGAATCTTCTTCAAAGTTTTGGGTCAACCCGATCTCCCATAATTTTTTATGGATGGCTACCATTAGATGTTTTAAAGTTTCAGGATGAAGGGCAGAGATGGAAATCCCCCCGTATTTCTGGCAGATGGCCGATCTCTCTTCTTGGGAAACCTTATCCTCTTTGTTAAATACACGCAATCGGGGAAGATGATCCAGCTCCAGTTCAAATAGAATTTTTTCAACGGCCTCGATCTGTTCATTAAAATGAGGATGACTGATATCAATGAGGTGAATTAATATATCCGATTCGCTCAATTCATCAAAGGTCGGTCGAAAGGCCCCCATCAGATCTTTGGGTAAATCCTTTATAAACCCAACGGTATCTGTAATGATCAACTCACTTTCGGACCTCACTCCAACCTGATTTTGTGTAAGTTTAAACCTCCGCGTCGCAGGATCGAGCGTGGAGAAAAGTCTATTCCCCACTAAAAATTGGCTCTTGGTCAATAAATTGAAAAGGGTAGATTTCCCTGCATTGGTATACCCGATAATAGAAAGGATTGGGATCCCAGCTTTTCTTCTTCGGGATCTCCTTTGTTGCCTCCTCAGGCTCAATCTTTCTAATTCCCTCTCTAAAAGATGGATTCGATCTAAGACCCGACGTCGATCAATCTCCAATTTCGTTTCTCCAGGCCCTCGCCCTCCAATTCCACCTGTCAATCGCGAAAGGGCAAGGGTTTTCCTCCCTAACCTGGGAAGGAGATATTTCAATTGGGCCATTTCAACCTGTAATTTTCCATCTAAAGTATGTGCCCTCTGGGCAAAAATATCTAAGATAAGCTGGGTTCGGTCAAGCACCCTTAGCTCCGTGAGATCGGATATCGTCGCCATCTGTCCAGGGGTTAGATTTTGATCAAAAATGATCAGATCTACCCCTAATTGCATACATTTCACCAACAACTCTTTTAACTTCCCTTCACCCATCAGCGTGTTTGGAGAAAGATTTTGGGGACGCTGGATGATGGAGTCAACAACGAATACGCCGCTTGACTCTGCCAGCTCTTTTAATTCTTCCATTGACCTTTCTAAACTCTCACGATTTTCCTTGCTGACACTGATTAGAATAGCCTTCTCTTTAGCCTCTTTAAGAGAAATGGCCCTCTGACCCCTTTGAAATTCTTCCTCCAGAGACCGAATCCACTTGAGAAAGTCCAGATCGAAATGACTCAAAGTGGATGGAGGTTCAATCTGCCATATCTTTCTTTCCGGATTATTGGGAAGCAGATGCGCCATCTGGATCCATCCGGAGGAGCGATTTTCGTTCGAATTTAGGGCCACCATCATATCGAGTCTTAAGAGGGCAAGGTCTGTCAGATCTTCATCAGTCAAAGGCTCTCCCCGAAGATGGGTATGGATCAGCCGAAGTCCTCTTAACCTCAGGATTCCAGATCGGAACCGGGAGAGATCGGGAATGGTTATCCCTTTCTGATCCCCTACCATGACAAATTCAATGGCTCCCCTTCTGTTCACTAAAATACCAATCTGACGTCTTATCTCAGTTGAAAGTTCGGTTAAAAGACGGGCCAATTCGGGCGTGATCACTTTTTGAGGGGGGATTTTCCTTCGGTAAATATGTTCAATGTTTCTGATTTGACTCGGTTTTAGGCCGATAAGATTTCCGTAGATTCGATTAATCTCTTTCCTCCTTAAAAATAATATTACTATAGAGCCTTGATGAAGTCAACCATTTTGATCTATTTGATGCAATCCATCACTCAGCATAGGAACATCCAACGATCCAGTGGAGGCATTCCTATTTGATCATTTCAATCCTTCCAGGTTGACCTATGTCTCCGGATTGATGAAACTCAAACCCTAAAAAACGACTGGCCACCCAAAGATTGGTGACAAGATGGTCTGTGACTTTTGTCGTTGTAAACGAAGATTTTCCCGGAGTGAGGGCTAAGAAGGGAACCATTTGATCAGCAAGGTGGGGATCAAGACATCCTTCAGCATCCATATATTCTCTTAACTCGTTCACAGCCTCATCTGCTACTCTTTCTGCAGGTTTTCCTCTTTCCCCTAAAGACGAAAATCCTGCAAGCACATTTTGAAACTTAGCCAACAGAAATAAGAAAGAGCCCTGTCCGATTGAAGGGGCATGAAGAAGGAGATTTATTTCTGCATCGATGTTCAATCCTTTTTGAATCCTTTTTAAGGCTTGGGTTCTTTGCCTCTCTGCAATATGATGGGGGAGATTTGAAACAGCCGAAAGCCCATAAATCTTTATTAAAGGTCCCCGATCAATTAGAGGGATGGGTTTGAGTTCAGAAATGGGTTGGATGGCTAAGAGGGCCTTGCCTCCTCCTTTTGGATAAAACCCCCATTTTTCAAGGATTACACTAATAGAGATCCCCATTTCTCTAAGAATCGGGAATAAAACTTCTGTGAGATAATGGAAGGGGGGACTCCAGGGAACGTGAGTTCCTCCTATCAAGGTTAAACAGGAGTTTCCTTTGGCAAAACAGAGAGGGAATAAAATAGCCTGAAGAATAAGGGTAATTGATCCTGCTGTCTTTACCTCAACGTGATAGTCTCCATGAAGGATTCTCTTGGGCAAGAAGGTGATCCTTTGAGATCCGAATTGGACGCCCTCTGTTTCGGCCCCTGTAATTTTTACAATGGCTTCAATTGCTTTTAAATGCTGAGCTTGAAGGCCTGGATTCTTTCTCTTAGATCGGATATGGTGAATGGTAAAGGGTTTTCCGAGAATAGCCGAGAGGGCAAGGGCAGTTCTTAACACCTGCCCTCCCCCTTCTCCATAAGCCCCATCGATTTCAATGATTTCATTATGATTGGAGATCATCGACTTAAACTACCCTCATGGGTGAAAATTGAAATATTTCTTTCATAGGGACGAATAATGACCCTGAATGGGATGAGGAAATTTAAAAATGATAAATGACAGGAGCCATTAAGGGTACCTGATGAATGCGACAATAGGGATCACATTTTGCGACGAATAGAAAGGAAACCCTCCCTTTTAATCCTTCTTCTTCTGTGAGGGAATCATAATTCCCTCCCCCTTTTGAGAGGATGAGATCCGCTCTTTCGATGAGGCTCTTCGTTTCCTTATTCACCTTTTTAAGATAGGTCCCAGGAATAGGTTCCTGAATGCCATTTTCAACAATTTGGGCAACCTGTCCAATGCCTGCAAAACAAGCATCTTGAAAAGTGGCATCATTCATAATGGGAATGGTCCGTGTAATAAAAGTTATTTCTAAGGGATATCTTTCAAGGAGAACCTCCATAAACAGACGATCAAAAATGATCTCACCGCAATTATCTCCAAGATAGACCAGCCTATGGGTTTTTTCCAATCTTCTCTTTAATAGGTCAACCCCTTCAGGGTTAAGCCCTACTGAAAAGCCATTCTTAAAAAGTTCCTCTGGAACCTCACCCCTCACATTCGTCATTGCATCGATAGAGTTGCCTTTGATGGCCATTTGAAGGGCGCCAAGAAAAGGCTCTTCTCCCTTAATAATTGTATCTCTGGCCTTGATATAAACAGCCAATGCCCGATTGGTCTGTTCATCTTTTATTTCTCGCATGGGATCCGGACTTCCTACAAACTCAATAAGTTTGGACCAGACCTCTTTAATGATTTCTGGGGATGTAATATCCCAGCTTCTACCATTCAAATGTTTTATCTTGAAGATCTCTTCCGTAAATCTTTTAATTCTCTCTTCATCCTTGAGGACTGCCCTAGCGGTTCCTATGGCCATCTTTAAAATACAGGCAATACATTCAGGCCAGATTTTCATAAATCTTTTACCCTTATTCATTCAAAAAATTATTTTAAAAGATGAATCCATTTTAACCGCCGATCAAAAGCCCTGTCAAACCTTAAAAGATTGAACCAGGTTGATTTTAACCTTAAAATTGAGTATCTAAAAATAAATCATTCATTCGTGAAGGAGGAAGGACATGAAGAAGATCGATTTTGAAGCCCATTTCTATACTGAGGCCTATTTAAAAATACTTTCTGAAAACAAAGGGTATCCCAGGTTTACGGAGGAAAAAAGGGAAAAGAGACGACGATTGTGGCATGCAGAGGATGTGGAACAACCTTTTGGTGAATCTCTCTTCAATTTCCTCTTGGATGATGGAGAGGGAAGGATCAAGAGGATGAATGAATCAGGTATTGATATCCAGATCCTCAGTCTATCTGCCCCAGGGATTGAAGCATTGGATCCTAAGATCGGGACCAATTTAGCCAAAGAGACGAATAATACCCTTTCAAAGATGATCCATCAATACCCTGATCGACTTTTAGGCTTTGCGGCATTGGCTCCGAAACACCCCATGGAGGCTGCGGATGAACTTGAAAGATGTGTTAAAGACCTCGGTTTTGTTGGCTGGAATACCCATGCCCATTATGGAGATTCCTACTTGGATGAAAAGGTTTACTGGCCAATCCTTGAAAGGGCAGAAAAATTACATGTACCAATCTATCTTCACCCCACGATCTCTGGCTATCCTCCGGTAAAGCAGTATGGCTTCCCTTTGGCTGGGCCTCCTTTGGGGTTTGGATCTGAGGTACTGATCTGCCTGATGCGGATGATCTATCGCGGTATCTTTGATGAGTTTCCCAAATTGATGGTCATTTTAGGACATCTTGGAGAAGGCCTTCCCTTTTTCATGAAGAGAATCGATTGGGCTTATCTTAGACCTTTTGATCCTCAATTGAGGCCAAAGATCTCTAAAAAACCGAGTGAATATCTAAAAAGCCATATATTTGTGACGACCAGTGGGAATACCTTTGAGCCTGCTTTCCGGTGCACTTATGAAGCACTCGGTATTGATCGAATTCTTCTTGGAACCGATGATCCCTATGAAGAGATGGACGACTGTATCCATTTTCTTCAACGATTGGACCTCTCTAAACAAGATAAAGAAAAGATATATTATCTCAACGCTAAACAGGTTGGAATCGGTTTATAAAATTAATGAATCGATTCTTCCATAAAAGAGGAAGTGTTCAGTTCGCTCTCTTTTTTGGAAGATGAATCGCCTCTTTTAAGGCATCGAGGGCTGCCTCAGAGAGCGCTTCATTCAAAGTTGGATGGGCCTGAACCGTCTTTCCTAACTCTTCCACTGTCATTTCGAGGGCCATGGCGAGTACAGGGCCACCAATTAAATCAGTGGCGTGATCTCCTAAGATATGGATCCCCACGATCTGACCTAATTCCTTTTCTGCAATGACTTTTACAAAGCCTTCTGACTCTCCTGTCGCCAATGCCTTTCCATTTGATTGGAATGGGAATCGACCCACCATTACCTTCAGCCCTTTGTCTTTTGCTTCTTTTTCTGTCAACCCTACTGAGGCTACCTCTGGAAGGGTATAGATACAATTTGGAATCTTTGAATAGTCAACCCTGCTTCGTCCTCCTAACGCATTCTCGGCAGCTACCATCCCTTCTGCTGAGGCTTTATGGGCAAGCATCTGGCGACCTGTCACATCCCCTATCGCATAGATTCCGGGGATATTGGTTTCCATCTTCTCATTCACTTTTATGAAATTTCTGTCCAAGGCGATGTTCAGTGTTTCTATTCCCAGATCTTCCGTATAAGGGGATCGGCCGATGGCCATGAGAACCTTTCGTGACTTAAATAGAGATTCTCTTCCTTCTTGATCCACGACCCTCACTTCTGCAATGCCTTTCTTTACTTGGGCCTCCTCCACTTTTATGTTGGTATGGATTTGGATCCCCCTTTTCTTTAATAGAGTGGTTAGGCCTCGAACGATTTCCTCATCTTCAGTAGCGATAATCTTTGGAAGCATTTCCATGACCGTCACTTTCGTCCCGAGGCTATTGAAAAGGCAAGCAAACTCCATCCCAATCACTCCCCCTCCAATAATCATAAGCTCTTCAGGAACCGAAGTGATTTCAAGCATCTCTTTGCTTGTAACGATGACCTTCCCATCGATCTCAACATTTGGAAGATTCGCTGAAACAGACCCAGTGGCAATAATCATCTTCCGACCTTCCATCCTCTCTTTTCTCTTTCGATCTTCAATCTCTATCGCCTGTGGACTGACCAATTTAGCCTTTCCCTGAAACAATTCAATTCCATTTTGATTGACAAGGAATTGAACTCCTGTGACCAATCTCTTCACCACTTCGTTCTTTCTTAAAAGCATCTGCTTCCAATCGATTTGGATTCCTTTCATCTTAAGAACGGAGGAACGTATGACCTGATCATAAAGCCTTGCATCAGCGAGCATGGCTTTCGTGGGAATACAACCTTGATTGAGGCAGGTACCCCCCAATTGGTCCTTCTCAACTAACAATGTTTTGGCGCCAAGTTGAGCCGCCCGGATGGCAGCCACATATCCGGCTGGCCCCCCTCCAATGACGATGAGATCATAAGATTTCTTCATCTCCATGGATTTCTTAAAACCCTCGTCCCTTTATTCCCGTTCATTCATAAAAGATCACCGGATCATAAAGGTATAATAGGGTTTCTCCAACTTTTTCTTCAAACTCTGCAGAAATTGGGCAGCAACGGCTCCATCAATAATCCGATGATCTACGGATAACCCCTCTCTCATAATTCTGCGAATCACTACCTGCCCATCCCTCACCACCGGTCTTTCTTCTACCTTACCTAAGGTAAGAATACCACTTTGAGGAGGATTAAGAATGGCCGTAAAGAAAGTAATATCATACTGGGCGAGGCTTGAAATGGTGAAGGTCCCTCTTTCCATCTCTTCGATTGTAAGTTTAGCCTGATGGGCTCGTTCAACCAGATCCGCACGATATCGTGCAATCTCTATGAGGGTTAATTGATCTGCTTTTGGGATGGCTGGGACAATCAACCCATCCTCCATGGCCACTGCTAAACCGATGTTAATCTCCTGGAAGATGTGAATCTCTTCCCCCGAAACCATCGAGTTGACAATGGGGTATTCCCTTAGGGTAAGGGCCACGGCCTTGATCAAAAAATCATTGATCGAGATTCGAACCCCTTCATCCCTCTCCCATTCATCAACAATCTCTTCACGAAGGGTAAGGAGTTTCTCCATGTCGACATCATTAAAGAAATAGATATGGGGAGCTGTAAATTTCGATTGGGCCATTCGCTTGGCAATCACCTTACGCATGGAGTTCATGCGTATGACCTGGCCCAACTGGTATTTGGAAACCGGTAGGGGTTTTATTCCAGCTGGAGCAGGCTTCGATTCAGGAGAAGGCATGGGGAGGACCTTGGCCTCCATCACATCTGCCTTCATAATCCGTCCTGAAATCCCTGTCCCTTTAATCGAACTGAGCGAAATCCCTTCTCTCTCCGCCAATTTCCGAGCTGTGGGTGTGACCAGAACTTTTTGCCCTGTCTGAACTCCCCTCAATATAAAAGATTCCACATCTTTTAAAAGGATTGTTCCTCCTGGTCCTGATCCTTTGATTAGAGATAAATCTATCCCCCTCTCTTTAGCCAATCGGCGGGCTGCAGGAAGTGCTTTGATTTCAAAGGATACTGGTGTAACTTCCCTAAGGGGCTCTTGAATTTGAGGAGGAGCAAGGATTTCCATAGACCGATACTTTTCAGGAAGAGGTTCTGCTGGATCCGTAATCACTGCCACTACTGTAAGAATTGGGACTTCTATCCCCTCGGGGATCAAAATCTTTTTAAGAATTCCAGAAGCAGGAGACTCTACTTCAGTCGTAACCTTATCAGCCTCTACTTCATAGAGGGACTCACCCTTTTTAACGACCTCCCCCTCTTTCTTAATCCATTTGAGAATGGTTCCCTTCTCAACGGTCAAACCCAGTGCAGGTAATACAACCTCAACAGCCATCCCTTGCTCCTATGCATATTCCATGACTTTATGGATCGCCTTCCGGATTCCATCCTCATTAGGGATATAGAATTCCTTTTCCAAAATTGGTGAATAAGGAACAGGGACATGGGGTGCAGTCACTTTCAAAATTGGTGCCTGAATATATTCCACAGCCTCCTCAGCAATGATGGAAGCCACTTCACTCCCAAAATTCCCAACCCGGTTCCCTTCATCGACAATAATCATTTTCCCTGTTTTCTTAAAAGAATGAAGGATCGTCTCTTTATCCAATGGACAGAGGGTTCTTGGATCGATCACCTCTATTCCTATCCCCTCCTTCTCCATCTCATTGGCGACGGTGAGTGCTTTATGGATCATTCGCATGGTGGCAACGATGGTAATATCCTTCCCCTCATGCCGGATGGCTGCCTTTCCAAAAGGAACAGTATAATAACCTTCAGGAACCTCGCCCTTCAGGTTATACATCATCTTATCTTCGATGAAAAGAACAGGGTTCTCATCTTCGATGGCTGTAAAGAGGAGGCCCTTTACATCGTGAGGAGTTCCTGGAATGACTATTTTAATCCCTGGAAAGTGCATAAAGGCAGCATGGGTGGCCTGGGCATGGTGGGCCGCGCCTCCTCGACCAGCCCCGCAAGTGGTGCGGATAACCAAAGGAATCTTCATCTGGCCACCAAACATGTAATGCATCTTTGCAGCCTGGTTCACGAGTTGATCCATACAGACGGGAAGAAAGTCAATGTTCATGATCTCCACGATGGGGTGCATGCCCACAATGGCTGATCCAATCCCTGCACCGAGGATGGCTGATTCGGAGATTGGGCTGTCCATGACCCGATCTTCACCATATTTCTGCATCAAACCCTGGGTGGCCTGAAAAAGACCTCCATAATAGCCAATGTCCTCACCCAATAAAAAGACCTTAGGATCTCTCTCCAAGGCAATATCCAGTGCCTCTACCACTGCTTCCCGAAAGGTTAATTCTCTCATCTTGGTCATACCCCTCCTTTAGGCAAACAAGTCTTCTAAGGCCTGTTCAGGTTTTGGGAAAGGGGATTGCATTGCATAGACAAAAGCCTCTTCTACCCTGCGCTTGACATCCTCCTCAATCTGATCGATCTCTTTCTTCTTGGCAATCTTCTCTTTGATCAACTTTTCCTTGAAACAGAGGATCGGGCAGCGTTTCTTCCACTCCTCAATCTCATCCTTGGTCCGATACCTCAAGCCCAAGTTAGGGTCTCCCTCGTGATGGCCTCTGAATCGATAGGTTTTACATTCAATCAGGGTGGGTCCCTTACCAGATTTAGCCCTCTTCACGGCCTCTTTTACTGCCTCATATACAGCCAATACATCCATCCCATCTACCACGACTCCAGGCATGGCATAACCTGCAGCGCGGATCGCAATATCTTTTATGGCCTGATGACGATGTTGAGCCACAGAAATCCCATAAAGATTATTTTCACAGACAAAGATGACGGGGACTTTATGGAGAGAGGCAAAGTTCATGGCCTCATGGGTTGCCCCTTCATTGGAAGCCCCATCTCCAAAAAAACAGATGACGACTCGATCAAGGTTCTGCTTCTTAATCCCCAGAGCTGCGCCAACGGCAATCGGTCCCCCACTGCCCACAATGCCCATTGCTCCTATGATTCCTTTATCAAAAGCGGCAATGTGCATGGAACCCCCTTTTCCTTTACAATAGCCTGTTCTCTTTCCAAAAAGTTCAGCCATCATCGGTTTCAGGTCACCCCCTTTAGCAATACAATGGCCATGACCCCGATGGGTACTCGTGATATAATCTTCATCCGTGAGGTTCATACATGCCCCAACGGCTACCGCTTCTTCTCCGATATAGAGGTGGGCCAAACCAGGAACTGCACCCCTGGCATATTGATCCACAACCTTCTCTTCAAAATAACGAATCTCCATCATTTTCTTTAGCATCTCTAAAAGCATGCTCTTTGGATATTTCATCCTGTCTCTCCTCCGGGGAAGTAAGGTTTAAACTCTCTCAGATATAGGCCATGGTCCCAGGGACACCGCATGAAATCAATTCTTCAATGGGATATTTGAAGATCCGTTCTGCCCCATCTTGGGTGACTACCACTTCCTCCTCAATCCTGGCCGCCCCATTCCCATCTGCAGAGGGACAGTATGTTTCGAGGGCAAAGACCATCCCCTCTTTGATGGGATAAGGGTTTTCTAAGGAGAAGAGCCTTGAAATGACAGGCTTCTCCCAGATGCTCATGCCAACCCCATGACCAAATTGGAGGAGAAAGGCTTCCTCCTCAGTTTTTAAACCAAATTGATCCGGAGTGGGCCATGCTTTGGCCACATCGGCCGTAGTTCCCCCAGGCCTTACCGCATCAATTGAATCTTTCAACCATCTCCAAGCAAGGTTGTAGGCTTCTAATTGGGCCGGAGTGGGTTTTCCACAGACAAAGGTCCGGTAATAACAGGTTCGATATCCCATATAGGAGTGCATGATGTCTAAGAAGATCATATCCCCTGGCCGAATGATTCTATCTGAAAAGGTATGGGGATGGGGTTTTCCCCTCTCTCCAGCAACACTATTGACACACTCTACCAAGTCTGAGCCGAGAGTGTAGAGAACTTGATTGGCTATGGCAACGAGATCATTCTCTCGAATGCCAGGTTTAATAGTACGAACAATCTCCTCATAAGCAGCATCCACCATAGCTGCCGCTACCTTAAGCAGTTCGATTTCGTCCTTCGTCTTGATGATTCGAGCCTCAAGCATCACCTCCTGACCATCAACAATCTCCAACCCTTTCTTCTCTAAAGCCCGGATCAAGGGAATATCCGCGATATCCATTCCAACCGGTTTTTTTTCAACCCCGTATTCTTTAAGCCATCTAAAGATATCCTGGGCTACCTTTTCAACACTTCCTGTTTCAGCAGGGATAGACCCCCTCATCGAACCCACGGCTGGAAAGACACGATCTGCAATCCATGGGCAGGAAATCTTTTTGGCAGGAGCAGCAGGATCAAATAGTAAGGGTTCTCCATCTCTATCTAGGATATCCTTCGAACCCGGACATTGGTA
>JBBIRT010000091.1:0-12634 GCA_037441725.1 Deltaproteobacteria bacterium
AGACGATTCAGATTATTAGAAAGCAATATACGGCAGAGGATTATTATCGGCTGGGAGAGAGATGTATCTCTGATTATTATAGGCGTTATTACCCTTTTGACCAGGGAAAGACCTTGGGTCTGGAGGAGTATATCTCTTTTCCATTGGAGGAAGAAAAGGGTTACTGGATTCGAGGGTATATTGACCGTTTGACCTTGAGGAACGGTTCCATTCTTGAGATTCATGACTACAAAACCTCCAATCGACTTCCAACCCAAGAAGAAGTCGATTCAGATCGGCAATTGGCTCTCTATCAAATGGGAGTCGGAGAGAAGTGGCAGGGAATTCAGGAGATCAAATTGATTTGGCACTATCTCGTTTTTGATACGGAAATTCATTCTTTTAGGGGGCCTGATCAACTCCAGCAGGTTCGTCAAGCGACTTTAGAATTGATCGAGAGAATTGAATCAGATAGACAGTTCCTTCCTCGAGAAGGTCCGCTTTGTGATTGGTGTGATTACCAAGGCTTCTGTCCAAAAAGAAGACACCTCATAAAGGTAGAAGACCTTCCTGCGAACGAATATCTTCAAGAGGAAGGCGTCCATTTAGTCAATCGATATGTTGAATTGAAAGAAAGGAAAAGGCTTTTCAACGAAGAAATGGATGCTGAATTGGCAAAGCTTGAGGAGGCGATCTATGCTTACTCCAAGAGAGAAGGATTGGACACTATCTTTGGAAGCAATCATGTGGCTAAAATCAAGATAGAGACTCGAGAGAAATATCCATTGAAAGGGGATCCCAATCGGAGGTTATTGGATGAGTTCATTAAGAAGGCAGGCAAGTGGATGGAGGTCTCTGATTTAAATCCCTGGATGCTTTCCAGGATCATCGGACGATCGGCCTGGCCCCCTTCCTTGATAAAGAAAATTAAGGAATTTGCTACCCTCGAGGAGACCCGATCGATCAATATCACCAAGTTAAAGGAAAGGGAATAGGCCGAAAAGCAACTTCTCATTCAGAAAGTCCCTGAGGTTTTCATTCATGCAATGGCAGTTTTAGAAAAAAAGATCAAGGAGAGATGATTGTGGAGATACAGGTTGAAAAAGGAAAAGCGGAAGCATATCCTTGTGAACTCCTCCTTCTCTTCTCTTTTGAATCCTCAGAAAGTTTAGAAAGCCCTCTCAAGGAAGTGAATCAGGCATGGAATGGATTTCTTTCTGGACTAATGGGGGAAGGAGATTTTAAAGGGGAATTGTTTGAAAACCGTCTTTTATATCCGAATGGGGCCATTCCTGCGAAGAGAGTTGTTCTTAGCGGTTTGGGTAAGAGAGATGAATTTAATTTGGAGAAATTTCGAGGAGCCGCCTCCAAGGCAGGTCAGTTCATTCGAGATTTAGGGATTAAGCAATTTACCTTTCCGATAAAGAAATGGAATCACTTATCAGAGGAGGAGCTCACTGAATCTTTTGTCACCGGTCTCCTTCTTGGACTTTATCAATATAATACATTCAAGACTGATGAGAAGAAAAAGGTGAAAGGGATTGAAAGATTCATCCTCCTGGGAGAAAAGGAAGAAGAGATTAAAAAGATCCAAGAGGGCCTTCAAACAGGAGAAAGCATATCCCAGGCAGTCTATCTGGCAAGGGATTTGGTCAATGGTCCCAGCAATCAAATCACCCCTTCTGCTCTCGCTGAAAAGGCAAGGGAGATAGCCCAGGAACATGGGATGAAGCTCCAGGTATTAGATTTGCAGGAGGCAGAGGCTATGGGCATGGGGGCCTTCGTGGCGGTCGCGAAGGGAAGCCAGGAACCTGCAAAATTTATTATTATGGAATATAATCAGGATAAAGATCTGGAGACCTTAGCTTTAATTGGAAAGGGGATCACGTTTGACAGTGGGGGGATATCCATTAAACCCTCGGAAAAGATGGAACGGATGAAAGATGACATGTCTGGGGCTGCAGCTGTTCTTGGAGCCTTGCAAGCAGCCTCTCGACTTAAGATTCCCCTTCATTTAGTCGGGATTATCCCCACGGCTGAAAATCTTCCAAGTGGAAAGGCTTATAAACCTGGGGATATTCTCAGGACGCTCTCTGGACAAACAGTTGAGGTCATCAGTACAGATGCAGAGGGTAGACTAATCCTTTCAGATGCCATCACCTTCAGTCTTCGCTACAAACCCAAGGCCATCATCGATTTAGCTACCCTTACTGGTGCATGTGTGATTGCCTTAGGGGATGACGTCATCGGGCTTTTTGGAAACGATGAGACCCTTTTAAGAAGGATTGAAGGGGCATCGGCAAAAACGGGGGAGAAGGTATGGAGGATGCCCTTATGGGATGAGTATTTCGATTACCTGAAGAGTGATGTGGCAGATTTTAAAAATGTGGGGACACGAGCTGCAGGAGCGATTGTTGGGGCTATCTTTTTAAGTCGATTCGTAGAGAAGATTCCATGGGTCCATCTCGATATCGCTGGCCCTGCATCCATTGAGAAAGAGAGACCCTATATCCCCAAAGGAGGGACAGGGGTAGGGGTCAGATTGTTAGTCCAATTGTTCAGGGACTGGAGGAAATCCATTTAGGGTACTATGCGATCCCTAAGGATAGAAGATCATCCATTTCTCAAGGCTTGTCGACGGGAACCTGCCGACTATACCCCTGTTTGGTTGATGCGGCAAGCCGGTCGTTACCTGAAGGAATATCGATCATTAAGAAAAAGATACTCTTTTTTAGAAATGTGTAAAAATCCAAGATTATCAGCTGAGGTCACCCTTCTGCCCTTAAAAAAGTTTAAGCTTGATGCAGCGATCATCTTTTCAGACATTTTAGTCCCCCTCGAACCAATGGGAGTAAAATTGGAATTCACTAAAAGGGAAGGCCCAGTTCTCCCTTCTCCGATCAGAGAAATGAAGCAGATCGAAAAACTCAGGATCTTCAAGCCAGAAGAAGGGCTTTCTTTCCTTTTGGAGGCCATTCAGATCGTTCGAAAAGAAATAGAGGGTAAGGTCCCTTTGATTGGTTTTTCAGGAGCTCCCTTTACTCTCGCGAGCTATCTGATCGAGGGAGGCCATTCAAATCATTATACCCTGACTAAAGGAATGATGTTTCAGAATCAGGCGGTTTGGCAGAAACTTATGGAAAAAATTTCAGAAGTCTTAGTTCTCACCCTCAATGCTCAAATTCAGGCTGGGGTTCAGGCGATTCAACTTTTTGATTCCTGGGTAGGATGTTTGAGCCCTGAAGATTACGACAGGTACGTTTTGCCCTTTTCAAAGAAGGTGATTCGAGGGGTATCCAAAGGGGTTCCCCTAATCCATTTCGCCACGAATTCAACCGCTCTGTTGGAATTGATGAGGCGGGCAGGGGGAGACGTGATTGGGATTGATTGGAGAGTCGATCTCAAAAAGGCATGGAAACAGTTAGGGTATGACATTGGGATACAAGGCAATCTTGATCCAGTCGTCCTTTTGGGACCAAGGAGCCTAATCCAAGAGAAGGTGAAAAAGATTCTCAACCGCGCCGAAAGTCGACCAGGTCATATCTTTAATCTCGGACATGGGGTCCTCCCAAACACCCCTGTGCCTTAATTGAGATGGTGCATGAATACAGCTCAAAGTAGAAATCATAAAAGGGAGAGAGGGTGAGAAAGGCTCTTCTTCTCTTAGCATTTGGTGGTCCTCGTTGCCTTGAGGAGGTGGAGTCCTTTTTAACCCGCTTGTTCGGGGGGCGAAAGCCCTCACCTGATCGAATAGAGATGATCAAGGAGCGCTACCGATCGATCGGAGGATCGTCCCCCCTTCCTGCGATTACCCATCAACAGGCAAAGGCTTTGGAGGAGGTTTTAAATAGGAAGGGCTATTTAGTGAAAGGCTATGTGGGTATGCGATATGGCCATCCCCTGATTGAAGAGACGATTCAAGAAATCATTCGAAACGGGATCAAAGAAGTGATTGCCCTTCCCTTGACTCCCTTCCCATCTCGAGCAAGCACCGGACCTTACGTTGAGGAAGTGAACCGAGTGTTGAAACAAGAGGGCAAAGGGATTTCTGTTACTTTTATTAAAGATTGGCATTTGCATCCTTTATTTCTTGAGGCGGTTCAGGAAAAGATAGCAGAGGGGTTAGAACATTTTACCCCCGAAGGGAGAAAGGACGTTTTTCTCCTCTTCACTGCCCATAGTCTTCCAAAATCGTTAGTGGAGAAGGAATCGTATGTAAAGGATATTGAAGAAAGTGTGAAGGAAGTCGTTAAGAAAATCGAACCGCATGCTTGGACCGTTGCCTTTCAAAGTAGAGGCCAAGGGCCTGAGGATTGGTTAGGTCCAGATGTAGAGTCACTCTTGGTCCAACTCTCGAGGGAGAAGGTTCGAGAAGTTCTTGTAGTTCCCATTGGATTTGTAGCCGATCATATTGAAGTGCTTTATGATATTGATATCCAATATAGAGAGAAGGCAAAATCTTTAGGGATGGTATTAAGGCGGACTTCTTCTTTGAATAATTCCAAGAGATTTATCGAGGCCCTGGCCACCATAATCGAAGAGCATATGGAAGAGGATACGTACTCTTGAACGTTTGAGGGTCGAATGAAACACATCATCATCATTGGAGGTGGCGTTGCAGGACTAGGGGCTGCCTATAAAATTACCCGAGCGGCCTCTCAAGGCCATGCCATCAGATTTACTTTGATTGAAAAGGATTTTCGTCTTGGGGGTAAAATCCAGACTGAAATCATTCCAGATCCTGGTGGAAAGGGAAGGTTTGTTGTGGATGGAGGACCAGACTGTTTCCTAACGGAGAAATCAGCCTGTCATCGGATTGCTAAGCTGATAGGAATTTTTGAGGATGAGATACCGACCGACGATTCCAGACGGAAAATATGGATCTTCTCAAGAGGGAAACTCCACCCGATGCCTGATGGGGTCATCATGTTCGCGCCCACAAAGTTTATTCCATTTGCTACGACCAGCCTGTTCTCTTGGCCAGGTAAGATTAGAATGGCTATGGATCTTTTTATCCCTCCAAAGAAGGTGATGCCAGGAAAAACAAATGACGAGACCCTTGAAAGCTTTGTCGTCCGCCGTATGGGCAGGGAGTGCCTCGATCGATTAGCCGAACCATTGGTTGGAGGGGTTCATGCCTCTGATCCCGCCACGATGTCCCTTGCAGCTACCTTCCCGAGACTCCTCGAGATGGAGCAACGATACGGATCCCTGTTAAAGGGATTTCTTGAGGCTCGTCGGAAGGTTGAAGAGATGAGAAGAAAATATCCTCCCAGGGCAGGCCAGAAACCTCGGACCTTCTTTACCTCATTTGTTAATGGGATGCAACAGCTTACAGACCAGATGGCTGAAGCAGCAGGCCGTGAGAATATCCGGATCGGAGTCGAAGCCATCTCAATCCATTTGAAAAATGATGAGACTTGGGAAGTTCGACTATCCGATGGTTCTGGGATTAAAGGAGATGGCGTGATCATTGCCACTGAATCATGGGCTGCTGAGCCGCTAATCCGTCCATTAGACCCCTCCATCGCAGATGCCCTTGCCAATATCCCTGCCTCTTCTTCCGCAACGATCTCGCTGGCCTTTATGGAATCGGAAGTTGGCATTGATCTGAACGCCTTTGGCGTTCTTTGTCCCATGGTAGAAGGTCGTGCACTCATGGCGGCTACATATTCTTCAACGAAATGGCCAGGTCGAGCTCCAGCAGGTAAGATCCTTCTAAGGGGATTTGTTGGGGGTCCCCACAATCAGGAAATTTTAAAGAATTCGGACGAAGCCCTGATTCAAATCGTTCTTTCTGAATTTCATGAAATCTTGGGTCTCAATCCATCTGCAAAACCAATCTTCACCCGTATTTTTCGTTGGCCCCTCGGCATGCCGCAATATACGCTTGGACATCTTGATCGGGTGGCTTTGATTGAAACGAGGAGTGGCCATATTCCTGGTTTGGCCTTAGCAGGGGGTTGTTACCGTGGAGTAGGGGTTCCGAACTGTATTGAGAGTGGGGAACAGGCCGTTTCAAAGATTCTAAAGGATTGGGGGATTGACCTTGCAGAAGATCATGAGGTGGAAAAGCGCTACTATTAAGTCCTTTTTGTCTTGATGATGTTTTCTTTGAATTTGGAAAGCAGCCTGATTAAAAATGTAATGTTTCACAAAAAGAGGGAAGAATTTTAGGCCTGACGGGGGGATCCTAAGATCTTAGAATGTGGATTGATTCTATCATTGAGGTATGATATGGGTAGGAGAGAATCTGAAGGGAGAACGTATGGAGAAAAAAATTCTTATTGTGGATGATGATGAGAGGGTGATTCAATCCATCGCTGGGGTTTTAGAGGATGAGGGTTTCCAGGTGGTCAAGGCAAAGAGTGGAGAGGAGGCCATCAACGTTTTTCAGCAAGAAGAGCCTGAGGTTACCCTATTGGATATATGGATGCCTGAGATGGATGGGATCGAAGTATTAAAGAGAATTAAAGAGATTGCTCCGGATTGTCAGGTCATCATGATTTCAGGACATGCCACCATCTCCACCGCCATGACCTCCGTGAAGCTTGGGGCCTTCGATTTCATTGAAAAGCCACTTTCCCTTGATGTCCTCCTTCAAACCATCTATCGTGCCCTTGATCAAAGAGAAGAGCTTTTAATCACCCGTTCTTCAGAAGGAGGCCGCAGTAAGAAAATGGAGTTCACGAAGAGTGGGCCCCAAGAGGAGATTGGAAAGGGCGGGGAACCCTCTTTATCCTTCTTCCAGAAGGAAGAAATTGCTTCATCAGGAAGAGCGTCTATGGAGGGGAGAACCTCATTGCATCATCAGAGGACTCTCAAAAAAAGTGTGGTTCTTTATGGAACTGGACTTCATTCGGGTATGAAGACAGGGCTTCTCCTCCAACCCCTTCCGCCCAATAGCGGCATCCTTTTTGGAAACATCTCCTATGAAGAGGTCGTTCCTGCCCATATCGATTATGTCCAAACCACTGAATTTGCCACCTCGCTCAAGAAGGGAAGAGCTGTTGCGAGGACGATCGAACACCTGATGGCAGTCCTCCATGCCTATCGGATTACCAATCTCATGGTGAAAATGATCGAAGAGATTCCAACCATGGATGGGTCAGCCTTAGAGTTTTGTAAAATCATCGAAGAAGCTGGGGTGGAGGAACAGAATGAAGAGATTGAAGATCTGATTATTGACCGGAGGCTTGAAATCGTCCATCAACATAAATCCCTGATCATTGAACCTGCTCCTTTTTTTTCCATCCGGTATCATCTAAGTTATCCTCCACCTATCGGTCAACAGATCATGGAGTTTACCCTCGAGAATGAAGAGATCTTCAAAGAAAGGATTGCTCCAGCCAGAACCTTTGGATTTTTAAAAGATGTGGAGATGCTTAACCGGATGGGATTGGCAGGAGGGGGGAGGCTTCACAATATCATTCTGGTGGATAACGAAAAGATTGTCAACACTGAATTGAGGTTTTCCGATGAGTTCGTCCGCCATAAGATATTAGACCTTATTGGTGATTTCTATCTCCTTAATCGTCCAATTCAAGGAAAGGTAACCGCTCACTTCACAGGTCATACAGAGAACATTGCCATGGTAAGAAAGATTCAAGAGACCATCATGGAGAGGGGGTGAGGGGTAAAATCCTTTTCGATACCAAAGGCCTTGACCACCCGATAGAGAGGTAAGTAGGGAGGGAATAGGAGCCCTCCCTGAGGTCTGTTCACCCCTTCTATTCAATCTTCTTAAAGGTGTCCCCTTTTGCCCCGCAGATAGGACAGTGTTCTGGTGCCTGTTTTTCTGTCGTGTATCCACAGGTTGGGCAGACATAGTAGGGAAAAATTTCTTGCGTTTTTCCAAGTTGGTCTAATAGTTTCTGATAGAGCTCGGCATGGACCTTTTCCACAGCATTGGCATAATTGAAGCTTCTTTCTGCTCCTTTCTGCCCTTCTGCCTTTGCTGCTTCAATCATCTCAGGATACATCTTTTTAAACTCATGGGTTTCCCCTGCGATTGCCTCTTGGAGATTTTCCTTTGTGGAGCGAATGGCATTGAGAGCTCTCAGGTGATTGAGGGCATGGACGGTCTCTGCCTCTGCAGCCGCACGGAAGAGTCGAGCCACCTGGGGGAACCCTTCTTGATCCGCCTTGGCTGCAAAAGCGAGATACTTTCGATTGGCTTGGGATTCCCCAGCAAATGCTTCCTTTAAATATCCTTCTGTCTTTACCATCGTTTTATTCCTCCTATGTTTAGGTTTCTTATCTTCTATCCTTTATGAAGGAGAAGCCTCTTCTCGACTTCTTCCCAGTGAATGTTCTTAAAAAAGGCCTCGATGTAATCGGCTCTTTTCAGGCCATAATCGATCATAAAGGCGTGTTCAAAGACATCCATGATCAATATGGGCATTCCTCCGGAGGGGTGGCCAACATCATGTTCATTTATCCAAAAATTGATAAATTTCCCGCTGGGAATATCTTGATAAAGGATCACCCATCCGATCCCCCTCATGGTTCCTGTGGCCTTAAAATCCTTTTCCCAGGCTTCAAAACTACCAAAAGATTCAACCAACTTCTGATATAATTTTCCTGCCCTATTCAGCTCTCCCTTTCCTCCGAGATTTTCAAAATAGTATTCATGAAGCCTCATCCCGTTAAATTCCCACCCAAATCTCCTCTTCAACTCTGCATATTCAGGAGTTGTGGTCTTTCCTTCTTTTAAAAGCTGGTTCAGGGTGTCTATCAATCTATTGGTATTCGTCACATAACCCTGATAGAGGGTAAAATGGTTTTTTAACAGGTTATCGCTGAATCCCTCCATCCCTAAAAGTCGATTATAATCTTTTGCATTGTAGGCCATCTCTTTATCCTCCTTTATTTTTGGATTAGAACTTCCTAAGGGGTCTGTGATCAGGGTGATTCCTATTGCCATCGAGGTGATTAAAAATTGACGTCGATCTATATTAGACATTTTTTCCTTTGATACTTTACCTAAAAAAGGAAAAAAAGGGAATGGGGGGAAACCTGTATTTTGTTTTTTAAAAGGAGGTATTTTTTTCTGGTCCTAAAAACCTTCTTCTTTACATCAGGCCGAGGGTCCCTAATACCTCTCGAGGGCTGGTGATCAATTTCTGGAGACCCACCTCTTTAGGATAGGCACCAAAAGCAAGTCCCATGAGTTGGGTGAAATAAAGGATGGGGATTCCATAGTGGGTTTTATAGGTCTCCTCAATCTGTCTTTGACGGCCATCGAGGTTGGCTTGACAAAGAGGGCAGGGCACCACTATCGCCCTAGCCCCAACCTCTTTTGCCTCACGGAGGATATCATTTGAAAGCTTTAAGACGATGTCCGAACGGGTAAGCGTCATCGACACACCGCAGCACTCTGTTTTATAGGACCAATCCACTGTTTCTGCACCCAATGCCCTTACAATGGAATCCATGCTTTGTGGGTCTTCGACGTTATCAAACTGACAAATTTTTGGAGGACGGGTAAGGACACATCCATAATAACAGGCAACCCTCAGACCTTTCAATTTTTTTTGGATCCTTGCCTGGATTTTTTCCAATCCCAATTCAAGAAAGACTTCCAATGGATGGTAGACTTTGACTTTGCCCTGATACTTATAATCAAACACGTCGTGGATTTTTTTCTTTAAATTCGCATCATGCGAGAGCTCAACATTGGCCGCCTTAAATCTGGAGAGGCAGGCCAGGCAGGGAGCGACCAGCTTATCAAACCCTTCCTTCTCTGCATGAGAGAGATTGAGGACTGGAAGGGCGATCGATAGGAGATGGGAGGTTGAATGAGCGGATGAGGCTCCACAACAAACCCAATCCTTTACTTCGACGAGGTCAATGCCCAAGGCCTTGGTCACATATTTTAATGAAAGGTCATAGTCATATCCAGAGGAACTTAGAGAACATCCAGGGAAATAGGCATATCGCATCATTTGTTGGCTCCTTCTAATTTTTGAATTCTTGCCATTATTTGTTGCAGTTCTTTTCTCCCTTGGCTTCGATGGGGGAGGGGTTTGAGCTTTCCCTTCATCAGCATGGGAAGGGCCATATCGATATCTTTGAAGGGAGTCAACATCCTCAAATTCATCATGAGGGCAATGCCCAGTTCATAGACCCTACCAAAGCGTTTGACCAGCGCAAGAAAGATTCGATGGAAAGAAGGGATAACAGGATAGGGATTATAGTAATTGAAATTTTTTGACATCTCTCTCAATCCATCAATCACACGGAGGATATTAATATCCTGAGGGCATCGGGTATTACAGGTCTCGCAAGAAAGACAGATCCAGATTGTTCCAGACCAATAAATCTCTTTGGTTAGACCGAGTTGAAGGGCCCTCATCAACTCATGAGGTTTCATCCTCATCGCATAGGCAGAGGGGCATCCTAAGGTGCACTTTCTGCACTGATAACAGAGGAGTACATTTTCCCCTGTTAAGGCCCGAAGCTCATGACTAAGATTTAAACTATCCCTTGAAAGTGTGACACTCATAATCTCTCCTGTCCATTTCTATTAAGTCAGCAGAGGGTTGGGTTGGACTCTTTTGGAAGGAAAACCGTAAATGTGGTCCCTTTGCCTTCCTCACTCTCGACGGTAATAGAGCCCAGATGGGCATCTACAATACTTTTCACAATGGAAAGTCCAAGTCCGGTGCCAACAATCTGACGGGTCTCTGCTGTTTTGACCCGATAAAACTTATCAAAGATTCGAGGGAGGTCCTCTTTTTTTATCCCGATTCCTGTATCCGAGATGGAGGCCTTAACAAATTGTCCCTCCTCACCGAGGGTCACCCAAACCTTCCCTCCCTCAGGGGTATATTTAATCGCATTGGAGATTAGGTTGGTGAAGATCCCTTCCATGCTATTTCGATCTGCATGGATCCAAGAGATCGGAGAGGAAATGTTCAATTGGAGATCGATCTTTTTATTTTCGGCCTCGGTTTTCATTAACTCTATCACCCTTTGGATGATCTCTTGGAGATGGAGGGGTTCCTTATATTGAACCATTTTCCCGGCTTCAATCTTAGAGAGATCCAGTAGGTCTTTGATCAGATCAAGAAGCCCTTTTGTTCTCTTCTTTGCCCGGGAGAGGAGTTGTTCCTGTTTTTCAGTGATCTCCCCTGCCATTTTATTTAGAATGACCGTTAATTGCTGTTCGATTGCAGCGATCGGGGCACGAAGCTCATGGGCGACCATGGCGATAAACTCTGATTTCATCTTGTCAAGCTCTTTGAGATGGCTGATATCCTGAAGGACGGTGACCGCGCCCATAATCTCCCCAGTGTCGCTTCTGACAGGAGCGGTATGGGCACGAAGAAAGAGTTCCCCCGATTCGCCAAGGCTCAATTCTTGCGAGACCGAAGTATAGCTCATCTCCTTGGTCCTGAGACTCTCATCAATGGTCTGCGATAGTTCCTGGGGGAGATTGCATTGATGGAGGTAGTTTCCTAAAAGATCCGTTTCAGGGGCTTTTAACATCCGACTCGCCGCCGGGTTAGAGAGGACGATGCATCCATCCCGATCGCAGACCAACACCCCATCGCCCATGCAATTGATGATCGTTTTGATCTTAGACTTCTCCGTTGCAATATCCCGAAGGGACCTTTCCCTCTCCTTTCTAAGAAACTCGGCTTCTCGCTGAAGCGCTTTTCTCTCTAAGGCCCGCCTGACGACGATTCGAAGCTGGTCAGGTGTAAAGGGTTTGGGGATGAAATCATAGGCCCCTTTTTTCATGGCCTCCACTGCAGATTCCACGGTCGCATAACCTGTGATCACGATGACCAGGAGAGCGGGGTCAATCGATCGGATGTGATCCAATACCTCCATCCCGCTCATTCCGGGCATCATCAGATCAAGAAGGATTACATCGATCTTCCCAGGATGGGCTTTGACTTCTTCTAATCCCTGATTCCCATTCTCAGCACAGATGACCGACCATCCGTCTTTTGAGAGGATGCGTGTACAGCCATCCCTCATGATTAATTCATCGTCAATCACAAGAATATGGGCCTGATTGGACATCCAAAATCCTATTCCATGCATAAGGCATAGAGCACAGAACAGAGGGTTTTAAGTCCAAACCCCATGCCCTATACACTCAGCGATTTCTTATTTGGAGAGGAGGGCTTCAATCCTCTTGACCAACACTTCGGGTTCAACTGGTTTATCGATATAATCGTCTGCCTCGGTTTCGAGTCCCATCTGTTGAGTGTAGCGGGTTGTAGGAATTTTAGAAACTACAGCCGTTAAGAGAAGGATAGGGATCTGGCTTAATTTAGGATCGGCTTTCAATTCCTTACATACCGCATATCCATCCTTGTCTGGCATCATCACATCAAGGACAATCAGATCTGGGTTTTCAGTCTTTGCCTTTTGAAGTCCTTCAATTCCACCGTAGGCAGCAGCCACCGCATAGTTTTTAGACTCCAAGATCATGCTTACTGCTTCCACCAAATCTGGATCATCGTCAACGATTAAAATCTTCTTAGGCATCTTCTTCCTCCTTTTTGACTGGCAAAGGGGATGGGGTTCAAGCATTATTCCTTTAGGTTCTCTGCTTCTTGGAGTTGGGGTCTTGGGAGCAATCCTGCGGCCTTGACGATTTCCGAAACCTTCTCCTCCCACTCGATGGCCATCACAT
>JBBIRT010000092.1:0-12376 GCA_037441725.1 Deltaproteobacteria bacterium
GAGCATGGGAGACCTGGAAGGGTTTGGGTCTTGTCCCAAGATGGAAAACCAGTTCCGATCTCTCTTATTCTTGGAATTACAGATGGAACCTTTAGTGAAGTCCTTTCAGATAATCTTCAAGAGGGGAGAGAAGTGATCGTTGAAGAAATCATGAACAAGAAAACCCAGACTCAGAAATCGAGGCCACCCTTTATAGGAGGAGTGAGAAAATAGGAATAGATTTTTATGGATGAGATATGGATGCATTGATTCGGGTCCAGGATTTAATCAAGGTATATCATTTAGGAGAGGTGAGGGTCTCTGCACTCAGAGGAGTTTCTCTATCCATTGAGCGAGGGGAATTTGTAGCCATCATGGGTGCTTCTGGATCAGGAAAATCGACCTTTATGAACCTCTTAGGTTTTTTAGATCGCCCAACCAGCGGTCAATATCTCTTAGAGGGAATCAATGGAGAGGATCTCTCGAGAGATGAGCTCGCAGAGATAAGGAACCAAAAGATTGGTTTTGTCTTTCAAGGATTTAACCTTCTATCAAGGGTCTCAGCCTTAGAGAATGTCGAACTCCCTCTGATTTATGCAGGCGTTTCTGCCTTCCAGAGAAGAGAGAAGGCCAGGCATGCCCTTTCCCAGGTGGGTTTGGAGGAGAGATCCTTTCATCATCCCAGTCAACTTTCAGGAGGGGAGCAACAGCGTGTAGCTATAGCCCGAGCCATGGTCAATCATCCCTCCATCCTCCTGGCAGATGAACCAACAGGAAATCTTGATACAAAGACCAGTGAAGAGATTATGGTGATTTTTCAACGCCTCAATCAAGAGATGGGGATTACTATCATCATGGTCACCCACGAGGCTGAAATCGCCTCTTTTGCGAAGAGGATTATACTCTTTAGGGATGGTAAGGTCGTGAATGATCATCCGAACGCTCCCAAGACCATAGCTACCGGGTGAGGATTGAGGAGATGACCCGTCTTTTTGCAAGCCTTAGGATTGCCCTTAGAGCCTTAATGGTCAATAAGATGCGTTCGATCCTGACAATATTAGGAATCATTATTGGAGTCGGAGCAGTGATTACCATGATCGCAGTTGGATCAGGAGCAAAGCAGAGAATTTCTGAGCAGATTGCCAGCATGGGGTCGAATTTACTCATGGTGATGTCAGGCAGCTCTACCAGCGGAGGAATTCGATTCGGAGCAGGCACTGTTCCGACTCTGACGGTAGATGATGCAAAGGCCATCGCCTCAGAAATCCCTTCGGTTAAATACGCTGCTCCCTCCCTTCCGGGAATCGCTCAAGTGGTTTATGGAAACCAAAACTGGTCCACCTCCATTGTCGGGACAACCCCTGAGATGCTTGAGATTAGGGAATGGCCAGTGGCCTCAGGACGCTCATTCACCCAACAGGACGTGGATGGAGCCACCAAGGTTTGTCTCTTAGGGATGACAGTGGTGGAAAACCTTTTTGGAGGAATTGATCCCATTGGTCAGATCGTTCGGATTAAGAAGGTTCCGTTTACCGTCATCGGTGTTCTCAGTTATAAGGGGCAGACGACTTTTGGCCAGGATCAAGATGATACGGTCTTTGTCCCATTGACCACTGCGCAGAAGAGACTTTTTGGGATGCAGTTTCCAGGAATGGTGAGGATGATTTCGGTTCAGGCAAGGGGGCCGGAAGTCATTGGAGAAGCAGAGGTTGAGATCAACAGTCTTCTTCGTCAGAGGCATCGTATCCAACCCAATCAGGAGAGTGATTTTACAGTTAGAAATCTCACGGAATTGATGACGACGGCTGAGGAGTCTGCCAGGGTCATGTCTCTCCTTTTGGGAGCAATTGCCTCTATCTCATTGATTGTGGGTGGTATTGGGATTATGAATATCATGTTAGTATCCGTTACAGAAAGAACCAGGGAGATAGGAATACGGATTGCTGTTGGCGCTAAGGGACGGGATATCCTTCTTCAGTTTCTAATTGAATCATTAGTTCTTAGCCTCATCGGGTGAATGGTTGGGATTGGAGTGGGTATGGTGGGAACGCTTGTCTTATCCCATTTCACTCAGTGGCCAATCCTCTTTTCAGTCCAATCCATTCTACTGGCCTTTCTTTTCTCAGGATCAGTGGGTGTCTTTTTTGGATTCTATCCGGCAAGAAAGGCCTCACTGCTCAATCCCATCGAGGCGCTGAGATATGAATAAAAATTACCGATTAGATTATGGCTTTTTTAAAAAGAGAATAATAAATTATCCTCAGGAAAAGATATGAAGAACAAACTTCAAATCATTATTTATGGGTTGATCATGACTCTCATGACCTCTCCCTCATTTCCCCAATCTTCCCATAGGGGAGCTTTTCAAGAGACGGGAATGAAAAGAGGGAGGGGAGAAAGTCTATGTTGGAGGGTTCAAGATCTTGACCTCTCTATAGAACAGAGAAAAGGTCTTAGTTTAATTCAACAGAACTATCTTCAAGAAACTCAGTTGATCCAGAAAGAGCTTTTTACAAAGTTCTTGGAATTACGTGAGCTTCTCGTGAACCCAACCGTAAAAACGGAATCCCTTCGAGGAAAATATATCGAAATCAATGAACTCCGATCGAAACAAGAGGAAAAAGCCATCGACTATCTCATTAAAGTAAGAAACCTCCTTACTCCGGAACAACTCCTCCTCTGGTGCCCTGAGAAGGAGTTTCCCACTTTTTTACAAATGAGGCATGGGTTTGGCCCAATGGGACACATGCCTTTTAGAAAGATTTCTCCTGATAATGATTGAGGTTTATAAGCATCAGATCCTCTGTAAAAGGAGTGATCTAAGAGGATAGAGAATAGCTTGTCCCGGAAAGAACAAAAGATAAGGAAAGGTGTCTCTCCCGTTTACCTCGGTATCATCTCTGGAGTCATCCTGATCATCCTCATCATTAATGGACTCCTTGAAATCAATCGAACTCAAAATGGATTCTACCTGTTATTAGAAAGGGAAGGTGCCATTCTTATTCAGCACTTTGAGAAAAACATTCAGGAGGCACTCAATCTTCTCCAGGAAATGGAGAATGATCTTGATAGATCTTCTCAAAACTTTTTTTCATCAGGGCTTTTCTATGGACTAGAGGATTCCATTGCCGAATATCTCCTGGAGGCAATGCATCAGGTCGATCAGATGGACGGGATGAGCCATTTGAATTCGACTGACCTTCAATCGTTGGTCAATCAATATCAGGTGATGTCTATTGAAATTTATGATTCCCATGGAAATCTTCTCCAGGGTTGGCCTTTCCCTTTTCCTTCCCATAAGAAAATGGATCTGATTCGAGAGTTGATTGATAAAAAACGTCCTGTAGTCATTGACCTTTTTGGAAAACCTCTCACTGAAGATCATCTATTCTCCATGTTTATCTGGAGGAGGGTCAATCCAGGGATCATTGCCCTACACTTAAATGGGAAACAGGTGAAAAGACTTCTTCAACAGTTTACCATTCAAAAGGCCATCTCAGATATCACTCTTAGAGAGGGGATCCTCTATATTGAGGTAGATGATCATTCGTTCACCATCCTGGCTCATTCAGATCCAACCCTTATTGGGAAGAAAGGAGAGGATTCTCTTCTGAAAGTCCCACTCCAGAAGGAGCAAATCTTTACTCGGCACTTCCACTCCCATCAGGGAGAAGAGATCTTTGAAGTAATGAAACCCATCACCCTGAGAGAGGAGCCTTTTGGATTCATTCGAATTGGATACTCCTCAAAAGAGGTCCAATTCATCTTGGGACAAGTTAAAAAGAATGTGGTCCTTTCAATTATTTTCTTTCTCATCTTAGGAGTTTCTGCTACTATACTGATTGGGGTAAACCAGAACCGACATTTAAAGAAGATGAAGGAGATGGAAGATCGGATACAACTTGTGGAGAGGCTTTCGTCCCTTGGCCATTTGGCTGCAGGGGTGGCTCATGAAATCCGGAATCCTCTTAATGCGATGGGGATGGGACTCCAAAGGCTGAAAAGAGAGTTTATTCCTCATGAGCCATCCAGGCGAGAGGAATATCTTTCTTTTATAGAGCTAATTCTCAAAGAGATTAAGAGGATCAACGAGATCATTGAACAGTTTCTGACCCTCTCCAGGCCTTTCCAGCTCCACTTAAGAGTCTCCTCCCTTCAGGGAGTCCTGAAAGATTTAATGACTCTTTTTTATGAAGAGGTTTCTTCTCTTGGAATCAAGCTTCAGATGGAGATTCCAGAAGATCTCCCGCTGATTAAGATGGACCCTGAAAAGTTGACACAGGCCTTCATCAATATTATGAAGAATGGGATACAGGCAATGGGGAACGGAGGAATCCTTCGATTGGAGTCCAGGGCACTAAAAGAATGGGTTGAAGTGATTATCACTGATTCTGGTTCAGGAATTCCATCAGATCAGATGGAGAAGATTTTCAATTACTATTACACAACCAAAGAGAATGGAGTGGGATTAGGACTTCCCATTGCCCATCGAATTATCGAGGCTCATCGGGGCCAATTAGAAATAGAAAGTCAGGTAGGGGTTGGGACCCGGGTGAGGGTAAGGCTGCCGAAGGAATAAACCCTCTTAACAAGCTTAAAAATGACACCTGATTTGACTCAATGAGGTCATTGTCAAAGAGAACAGGAAGGATGTAAAATCTTTTAGAAGGTAATTTTATTAAATTAGGATTAAGTCTTTTTAAATGGAGAGAGCAAGAATTCTTATTGCCGAGGATGAAAAGACCCAAAGAGACCTCTTAGAAGGGTTTCTAAAAAGGGAGGGATTTTCTGTTGAGGCCGTAGCCAATGGTCGGGAGGCTCTTCAGAAGCTTCAAGAAGGTTTTTTCGATTTGGCTTTGCTCGATTATAAGATGCCTCAACTTGATGGCCTTCAGACCCTCCGTGAAATTCGAAGACTTTATCCAGAGGTCCCAGTCGTCATGATGACAGCCTATGGAACAATTGAAACAGCCGTCACCTCTATGAAGGAAGGGGCCCTTGACTATCTCACCAAACCCATCGATCTGGATGAACTTCTCATCAAGTTTCAAAAGATATTGGAACGATCTAATCTTATTCGGGAAAATCAAAAGCTGAAGGCTCAACTTCAGGAACGCTATGCCTTTACGAATATTATATACGGAAGTCCCAAGATGGAAGAGGTGATGGGTCTGGTGGCTCGAGTGGCACCCAGTCAGGCCACAGTACTCATTCGGGGAGAGAGTGGAACCGGCAAGGAATTGGTTGCCAATGCGATTCATTATGCGAGCCCACGTGCTCAAAAACCCTTTATGAAGGTAAATTGTGGAGCAATCCCTGAGACCCTTCTTGAAAGTGAACTGTTCGGTCATGAGAAAGGGGCCTTTACCGGGGCAACGCAAAAAAGGATAGGGCGATTTGAAGAGGCGGACGGGGGGTCCATTTTTCTTGATGAGATTGGAGATCTTTCTTCCAGCACCCAGGTCAAACTGCTTCGAATTTTACAGGATAAGGAATTTCAACGTTTGGGATCGAATATCAATCTTAAAACAGATGTAAGGGTGATTGCGGCCACCCATCAAAATCTTGAAGGGTTAATGAAGAAAGGACTGTTCAGAGAAGATCTCTATTATCGACTCAATGTGATCACCATTCCCATCCCTCCTTTAAGGGAAAGAAAGGAGGATATCCCCCTTTTGATCGACTTCTTCTTAAAAAAATATTCAGAAGAAAACAAAAAATTAATCACCGATATATCAAAGGAGGCAAGGGCGCTCCTTCTTCGTTACCCCTATCCTGGAAATGTGAGAGAATTGGAGAATCTGATTGAAAGGGCTGTGGTGCTCTGTCGGGGGGAAATCATCACAACCCAAGATCTTCCTTTCCATCTTCAGGAAGAAAGGTCTGAAAACCTTTCTGATGCTTTTAAAAAGGAAAAGAGTCTCCCTGAATCTTTAGAGGAGATTGAGAGAGATACCATTATCAAGGCCCTCCGTCAGCATCATGGGGTTCAGATCAAAGCCGCTGAAAGCTTAGGGATTAGTGAGAGGGTTCTCCGATATAAGATCAAGAAATATAAAATCCGATATCAATGATGGACTGATCAGTAAGTCCGTTGGGGGAGGAATATGGCTTATTACCGATATCAATTCTCATTTGGGTATGGGTTGACTCCGGTGATTAAAAATCTGATCATTGTGATGGTAGGGGTTTATCTCTTTCAAAAGATTGCAGAGATCAGCCTTTCAGAAATCTACCATTATTATTTTATCTATTACTTTGCACTCGTGCCTATTCTTATCTTGAAGAAAATTTTTCTCTGGCAACTAGGGACTTACCTCTTCCTTCACGGAGGGGTTTTCCATCTCCTGTTTAACCTCCTTGCCCTATGGATGTTTGGTGGAGAATTGGAAAACTATATGGGATCAAAGCGGTTCTTAAGATATTTTCTTTTCTGTGGGATTGGAGCAGGTCTCTGTACGGTTCTCTTTACTCCTACAGTTTATCAGCGCATCCCTGTCATTGGGGCCTCTGGGGCCATCTACGGAATACTCTTAGCCTTTGGTTGGCTATTTCCCAACCGTCCCATCTATTTATACTTTCTCTTTCCCATACCGGCAAAATATTTCGTCATTCTCTTTGGTCTGATCGAATTCTTTTCCTCCTTGGAGGGTTCGGGTGGAGGGGTTTCCCACATCACCCATCTGGGCGGACTCCTCTTCGGTGTCTTCTATATGGGCTATCCGGTCATTCGACAAAAAATCCGTCGCGAGTATTACAAGCGGAAGTGGTCTCAAAGGGGCCCAAGGGATGGAGGCTATTTCCATTAAAATTTAAAGATTCCCTTTAGGAGTCAGGGGTCAATTAAGGACTCGAATCCTATTCAGTTATGGTTTTCATCGGAACCAGCGGATATAATTATCCCCATTGGTGGAATGGAGTTTTTTATCCATCTGATCTTCCCCAAAAAAAATGGCTTGAATATTATGCTCAGTTTTTTAATACGGTGGAACTGAATGTCTCCTTTTATCGCCTTCCTAAGAAAGAGACCTTTGAAGGATGGTATCAACGAACACCAAAAGGTTTCAGATTTTCTGTTAAGGGAAGTCGTTTTATTACCCATATCAAGCGATTGAAAGATTGTCGGGAACCCCTCTCCCTTTTGATGGATCACACCTCTCCATTGAAAGAGAAACTCGGGGTCATCCTCTGGCAACTTCCTCCGCGTTTCGAATTTCAGAGGGAGAGGTTGGAACAGTTCTGTGTCCTTCTCTCAACCCTTCCCCATTCTAAATCGCATGGCCATGCCTTTGAGTTCAGGGATGAATCATGGTTCTGTAAGGAGGCCTTCCGAATATTGGAGGAGTTTCAATTTGCCTTCTGTATTGCCCATGGCTCAGGACTCCCTTTTATCGAAAAGATTACCTCCCATACCATTTATCTCCGTTTCCATGGGGGTGAGGTGCTTTACGGTTCTAATTATTCCGATAAGGAATTAAAAGCATGGTCAGAAAAGATTCGAGATTGGGAGAGAAAGGGGAGGAATTTATTTGTCTACTTTAACAATGATGCTTTTGGTTTTGCTATCAAGAATGCCCTTACCTTAAAGAAGATGGTATCCAAAGATCAATCCTTTCCCTGAGATTTCAGATAATCTTTCCAAAAAGGAGAGATGTCTCTTAATCTCTGAATGATAGGGGGAAGGTGCTCAATGATATAATCCATCTCTTCCTTGGTGTTGTAAATAGAGAGGCTAAAGCGAATGGATCCATGAGCGGCTGTAAAAGGAACCCCCATGGCCCTGAGAACATGGGAGGGTTCTAATGAACCGGAGGTACATGCAGATCCTGAAGAAGCACAGATTCCAAGATCAGAGAGAAGAAGAAGGATCGATTCTCCTTCCACATATTCAAAACTAACACTGAGGGTATTAGGAAGCCGATGGGATCGATCTCCATTGACTAAGGTATTTGGAATCTTTTCTAAAATTTTTGTTTCAAGGTAGTCTCTTAGGGCTTTGACCCTTGTATTCTCTTGTTCCATATTTTTCTTAGCCAGTTCACAGGCTATTCCAAGGCCGATGATGTAGGGGACGTTCTCCGTCCCTCCCCTTCGGCCCTTCTCCTGGTGACCGCCGATGATAAAAGGGGAGAATCGAGTTCCTTTACGAATATAGAGGACCCCAATCCCCTTTGGGGCATGAAGTTTGTGGCCCGAAATGGAAAGCATATCAAGTTTTGATTTCTTCATATTGAGAGGGATCTTCCCAGCGGCTTGAACTGCATCGCTATGAAAAGGGATTCCTTTTGCCTTTACAATCTCCCCAATCTCTTCAATAGGAAAGATCACTCCAGTTTCATTATTGGCATACATAATGGTCACAAGAGCGGTCTCATCTGTGATAGACTCCTTTAATTCATCCAGATCCAAACGACCTTCTCGATCTACAGAAAGCTCTGTGACCCGATACCCTTTTCTGCCTAAATAGGTCGAGAGATTTCCAACGGCAGGATGCTCCACACGGGTGGTGATGAGATGGCGTTTTTCTGGGTAAGATTCAAGGGTTCCAAGAATCGCGGCATTGTCGCTTTCGGTTCCACAACTGGTGAAAACGATCTCTGAAGGATCTGCCCCTAAGAAATCCGCCACTTTTGCCCTTGCCTCATCCATCTTTTTTTGAACCTGCCCTCCGAAGAAGTGCATGCTGGATGGGTTCCCATAAAACTCCGAAAAGTAGGGGAGCATCGCCTCCAACACCTCAGGGGCAACCTTTGTCGTAGCATTATTATCAACATAAACAGTCTTCACGGCCTGACCTCCTCCACTTCAATCTCATCACTTACAAATTCTCTTAGTTTTGATTCGACATATTGTTTTAAAGTAAATTCTGAACTGGGGCAGAATGAGCACTTTCCCCTCAATGCCACCCATACTTTGTTCCCTTCAACATCAATGAGATCAAGATCTCCACCATCTGCCTTTAATGCCGGAATGATTTCCCTTCCCAGAGTTTCCTCGATCAATTTAATCTTCTGAATGTTTGACAGTTTCTTCTTCTCGGGCTTTGGAGGAGGAATCTCCTTCTCCATTTCTTTTCTCACCCTTTCAATAAGGGACTCAATCTTTGGATGACATTTTCCACACCCCCCTCCAGCTTTGGTGTAGTAAGTCACCTGTTCAACAGTTTTAAGGTCATTCTCACGAATTGCCTTAATGATCTCTCGATCCGTCACGCCAAAGCAGGTACAAATCACTTCAAAATCTTCCTTTGCAACCTTCTGTCCTCGGTAGTTGGCAATGGCCGCCTCGAGGGCCTCCCTTCCCATCACTGAGCAATGCATCTTTTCTTCAGGTAATCCTCCTAAATAGTTGGCAATATCTTGGTTGGTGACCTTTTCCGCCTCTTCCAAGGTCATTCCCTTAATAATCTCTGTCAGGGCGGAGGAGGAAGCAATGGCACTGGCACAACCAAAGGTTTTAAACTTTACCTCTTTGATCCTTTTGTTTTCATCCAATTTGAAAGTAAGTCTCAGGGCATCTCCACAGGCCAGTGAACCTACTTCTCCAGCTCCATCAGGGTCTTCAATCTCTCCAACATTTCTTGGATTAAGGAAGTGATCCTTAACCTTTTCGGTATAATCCCACATAAGCAACCCCCAAACTTTATATCAATTTATGAAATATCAAATCTCTTTTTAATCCGGCAAAATCAGATCCGCCTTTGGCGGAAAGGTCTTGAGGGATTCCTGCCCATCATAGAACGATCTGATATCAATTTAATTAAATAAATTATAAATTCAATTCTTTCTATTCGTCAACCTTGTTATTTTAATAATTTGATGGATAAAGAGAAAAAGGTCATTAGCCCCAAATGGGTGATCCCCCTAATCGTATGGATAAAGCAGAGTTTTCATTGTACAAAGGCTATTTTTAATGGGGGAAATAGTTTAAGTTGGGGGGCTATGCATGTTATAATTTAATGGATTAAGGTGCAACCGATGTACCTCGGAATCGACTTCCTGATCACCCCAGAATTGAAACTCTATCTTCTGGAAGTGAATGTGGGTCTTCCAGGGGGGGCCAATGAATACCATCTCACCCATCTGGTTCATTTTGGGAAACCCTCGGATGTCTTTAATAGAATTGAATGGATTTCTCGAAAGGTTTATGGAAGGACGTTTCAAGATTATATTCACTCCCTACCCTTTATAGAAGGCCTAAAGCCTTTAAAAATATGGATGGATGGAATGGGACCTTTCCCAGAGACGATTCATCCAGGATTGAGGCTCGAAGATAAATGGATCCAGTATCAAATGATTAAATCCATCGCACCCATGCCAGAGACGATGGTTTTCGATCCAGAAGATTTCGTTGGGCCTGACCGATTCATTGAAAGAAAGAGAAAGGTCGTTTTAAAACGGAGAATAGGAAGAGGGGGAAAAGACCTCCGGATCATCTCCCATCCATCCGATTTATGGAAATTGGAGCTTGCCTCCAGGCACTACCTAATACAAGAATATGTGGAGAGTAGAGTCAATGGTTATACCTTTTCTATCCGCTCCGTTGCCTTTGGAGGAGAATTCATTTGTATGTTTGCTAATCTATCGACAAGGTTGACATCGAACCATGGAATCTTGACCTTCATCTCCTATGGGAAACCATTTGGTTTGCGGGATAAAAAGTTTGAAACTCAGAGATTTAATCAAAGATCTTGGGAGGCAGGGATATGGTTTGGTGAAAACGAGCCTCCCTACCTGAAACATAACCTTTATGAAGAAGAGGTGGCTAAAACAACCCTATTCATTCCTGAGCCATTTATAAGAACCATAAAAGAGATATCAATCAAAATAGAAAGACTTTACGATCAGTTAGACTTCTCCACCTTACCTAAGGCCTGCTTTGAAGAATGACCCTTTGATAGGCAGAATGCCTCAATTTTTTTAGCGGGATAAGATTTTTTCAGTCGTGAAGCATTTTTAAAAAAGCTTTCAACTGGAGAAAAAAAGAGGCCTCTAAAAAGTCATTTTAAATATTTTTTCAGAGTTCCAAAAAACAAAGCTTGACATTTCAAGTCAACGAAATAAAATGGAAAGGAATTGACTTAGTCATCATAATGTTAGAATACACAAAAGGTAAACAAGCTTTTCTTGATCTGGTTCAGGTGGCTTTTATCCTCACCGATGCCCACACCAAGATCCTTTATGCTAACCGTTTTTCAGAACATCTCTTTGGATATTCAAGTGGGGAACTGAAGGGGAAAAGAATCAGAATTCTTTTCTTAGAAGAAGACTTGATCTATTTTCTCCCTAATATTATTCATCTCACTCTTAATGGAGAAGGTTTTGAAGGAGAAGTCCTTTTAAGGCAGAAAAATGGGTCTAAAATTTTCGTTAACCTCAATACCATCCGATTTAAAGAAGATAGAGAGGCCTTCATTTCTTTTACCTTTCAAGAAATTCAGAGACTGAAGAGATTGGAGAGGGAGAGGGCTGAAGTTCTGAGATGGGCAGCTCTTGGGATGATGTTAGAAGAGGTTGCCCATCAAATTCGCAATCCGATCGTGGTGATTGGAGGATATATTCAACGCCTTCTTAATCAAACCCTTCCTGCATCAAAAGGACGATCTTATCTTGTCCAAATGCTTAAGGAAGCGAAGAAACTTGAAAATATGATTCAAAAAATGGAGGAATATATCCTGATTCCAAAACCTATTTTTCAAAGGGTAAAGATTCAAAAGGTAGTTGAGGCGGTTCTCCAAGAGTTTTCCAGAGAGGCCATGAACAAGGGCATTTCAATTGAGCTCGATTCGAGATTATTAAAAGCGGAAGGGGATTGTTTCATGGATAGAAGTCTGTTCGTCAAAGCCCTTTCGCATCTTTTAGAAAATAGTATTCGAGCGGTTGAAAAGGTACCGATGGATGGGAAAAGGAGAGATATAAAGATCATTCTTTTCGGGGATGATGAGCAGATTGGGATATCGATCACTGATAAAGGAGAAGGGATCCCAAAAGAGAATAGGAGTCGAATCTTTGATCCTTTTTTCTCCACTCGACCTGACCGCTTGGGGCTGGGGTTGACATTTGTAAAGAGAGTGATTGAAGAACAGGGTGGGAATATTCAGGTGAAAAGCCGTTTAAAAAGGGGAACCACCATTACCCTCACTTTTCCAAAGGATCGACGAAGATTAATACGTCGGAAATCTCTATATTTAACGAACATGAATAATCCTCTAAACTAATTAGGTTCAGTTCTCCATCCTCGCATTTCCTTAAAAAGATCCCTGTTCATCCATCCCTGGAGCATGTTACGGCCAAGAATATCCCAAGGTGAATAAAGAGAGCTCTGAAAAACTTCCACGAATGGATGGAGAGGTGTCATTCCAAAACTTTTGAATGCAGGCGTTTAATTTATGGGTAAC
>JBBIRT010000093.1:0-12369 GCA_037441725.1 Deltaproteobacteria bacterium
ATCATGAAAGATATTAGAACATTGAACCATGCAGCCAGGCATACAAGCATGTCCTGTGGATCCACCCCTGATCCTATTTAGTTCAATCATTTTATTGGCATTGATGTTTTGAAATTTCTCAAATGAACCCCAATGGTAGTTATAACTCGTAAGGCTTCCCCGTTCATGGTCGATGTTAATCATTCCTGGGGTCCCCATCTTATGCATCATATCCCCATAAGGACCTGACTGGATGGCTTCAATGGCCTGCTTTACAGCGATACTGAATCCCTCAGGATCAGCAGCCCTCCGAAAGGAAGTACCGGTATCATCGACCACAATCGCCTTAAGGGCTTTAGCGCCCATGATCGCTCCAACACCTCCTCGGGCAGCATGGCGACATGGTCTTCCCTCCCGATCTGTGACCCCTATCGTAGAATTGGCTAACTTCATCTCCCCCGCGCGGCCGATAATCATGATACCAATCTTATCTCCATATCGTCTTCGAAGCTTTTCACAGGCCTCATAATTATCGAGACCGACGAGATCCCCTCCAGGTTCAAGTCTGATCTCATGGGAATCGATCCTTAGAATCTGCCAGTCCTCAGCCTTCCCCTCAACAAGGAGGGCTTGAATCCCCAATCGAGCCAATTGATGGCCGACTGTTCCTCCCACATTGGCTTCTTTAATCCCTCCGGTTAAAGGACTTTTCCCTCCCACGGATAATCGTCCTGAGCTTGGAGCAATGGTTCCTGAAAGAAGACCAGGTGCAACGATTAAAACATTTTCTTTGGATAGAGGATGGATGGTGGGTGGGATATGTTCTGTCATCCAATAGTCAATAAACCCTCGGCCACCAAGGAGGATTCTCTGGGTAAAGGGTTCAACGATAATCCTCCCCTGTGCCATATCCACCTTAATCAGATTCATAGGACTCCCTTTCGTCAATCATTAGATCGTTGATTCTATGATTTTAGTAATCCCATGGAGATCATCCACCTCATAATCATATCTTTCCCCTTCAATCTCTGGCGAAAAACGGTAAGGTCGATGAACCCATGCTCCTTTCATTCCAAAGGCCATGGCTCCCTGGACATCCCACTGTGGTCCAGCACAATAAAGTACATCCTTTGCCTCAAGACCTACTTTTTCTAACACCCAGCGGTATGCCCTCGGCGATGGCTTACAGCATTGACTCTTATCCATATCTCCAAGGAAGTCAGGACGAAACCCACCCAGCTTATCGACCATCATCGCTAAATATTCTGTCTCAACATTCGAATAAATAAGAATCTTCGTCATCTCTTTCTGCTTCATCAATGCTGGCACCACATCTGGAAAGGGCTGAACCTCATCCCATAGATCTGTCATGAATCGAACATCGTCAGGGATTCCAGGAATATTGAAATGTTTAAAGGTATAGACTAAGGAAACCCTGAGGCTTTCTGTAAATTTTCGATACTTCCCAAAAGCCGTTTTTAGATTCTCTCCATTGAGAAACTTAGCCCATTGTCTCCAAAATTCTTCTGGATCCATTGAACTCTCATATTTCTTAAGAATATTCGAACTTGCCCTAATCCAAACTGAATCCCAGGCAAACAATGTATTTTTAGAATCGTAGAAAATGGCTTTTGGCCATCCCCTCTTTCCTGATTGAGTAGACATCCCTATTGTCCCCCTTCTTTTTTAAATACCTCCCGATGAAAAAATCTTTTTATCAAACGGCTTTTCATTAAGTCTTATTTCGAACTCGATTTAGACCCTCAGCAATCTTCTCTACATCCAAAGCAATCTCCATAATGGATAGATGCTCCTTCCGAACCTCCGGATCAATCTGCGCCAAGATCTCAGGCTCCATGATATGGTACACCGGAAGCTCCAAGGCTACCCCTGCCAACGGCCCTGCCCACGTTGGATCTCCATGGGTCACCGTCTCCGCATAGAGCTCCGCACTGTCAGCATCTGGCGCCCCAATGATCACGACCAAATCCTCTTTCCCATTCTCCTCGACTACCCGCTTTATGCTCTCTTGACCCTCCAGATCAAGTGCCCCAGCAGCCGTTCAAACAAAACACTGCGTCTGGACCAACAGAGGTTCCGCCCCGGCACTCCTCACACACTCCGCTATCGCCTGCCCCTGTATTCCATCCCGCTCCCCTAATATAATCACTCTCTTTCCTTTTAATTGCATCGCGCATCTCCCCCTTATCCTATAAAATTATTCTCTTGATCGCCTCCATAATCTCAGCTTCGGTAAGGCCCTCTCCAGTAAGACGATTGACCTCCACTCCGTCCTTATAAAGGAGAAACGTGGGGAGACCCATCACCTTCAGCCTGGCACATAACATTCGATTCCCTGCCGCATTGACCTTGGCCACCCTCAGCCTTCCTGCATATTCCCTCTCTATATTCTCCACCAATGGCATCAAGGCCAAACAAGGCTTACACTGAGGCCCCCAAAAATCCACCAACACCGGCTCCTTTGAATTTGTTATCTCAATCTCATAATTATCACGATTCAGCTCAATCATGAATCAACCCCCTTCCCATCATTCCTCTCTAAGATAAATGAAATCCCATCTGAAAGCTGGGTCATCCTGCCTAAGAATAGGCTCCCCTTAGCTAAAAACATCGCCCGGTTCATCTTCCCTGCCATCATCTTATCCCCAGCAAAACCAAGATAAGGTACAGCGGAAGCAACATGGCCCTGGGTGGGTGAAAACCCAGGCATTCCATAAACCTCAACAAAACGCTCAAGCTCGCTCCGATCAATCTCATTCCGAAGAATGGCAAAACTTCCTATGGTCCGATAATTCGTTCGGGGAACATTACCACTCCCCTGAGGCTCTGTAATCTCCGGGTTATGCATCTCTGTTGCATATTTGTCAACCTGGGTAAGTTTCAACCCCAATCGATCAAGGGGATCGACCACTAAATTATGAAGTATTGCCTGTTGGGCTGATCCTGCACTGATCTGATGCTTCCCAATCGAATCACAGGGCTTCTTCCATCATCAACACTGATCCAAATGGCCAATGCACCTAAAACATCCTCTAAAATGGGCATCTGATGACGTAAATGACCATGAAACTTCATCCCCAATTTCGGCAAAGACCCTCCCCCCACCACTACGACATTCTTAAATATCCCTGAGGATACAAGGCCTGCTCCAACCACCATTGCATGGACAGGTCCACAGCAAAATGCCTTCACATCTGATCCCGTAGCCCTGATGCATCCGCACAACTCTCCAATGGCCTTCGACATGCTCCCCCCACCTCGATTATATCGATCCCCTACGGCCTCCTCTCCGCACCCAAGAAGATAATCAATCTCTTCGGGTCGACCCATCCTTTTTGTCAAATGTCTCAATGCCAACGCACCAGAGGCCCGACTCGATAAATTCTCTAAAAGGACCTCTGGAACTAACGCACTGTCCTCTTCATGAGCAGGCTGGATACAACCAATCAACCGATCTCCCTGAACATAAAGGGGTAAGGCATGATTCTTCTTGATCCTCTCCAAAACTTGGGATGAAGGGACTCCCTTTCCAAGCCTTTTTAAATCCTCTTTATGAAATAATGGGTGCTCGGATAAGGATAGGTTAATCTCTCGAACAAACCCTTCCACTAAAAGAATCAAATCAAACTCATCACATATCTTAAGCATCCCATAGAACTCCTCCTCGGGCATTATCTCTCCATACATTCCCCTCCTTGAAGCCTGAGCCATGGGATGCTGATACCAGGGCAAGGGGATCTTCCGCAACTCATCCGGATCAAGGTTTCCTATGAATACCTGATTGGGAGGATAGGCAACGGCTTGCTCAAATCTCTGCAAATGTCCCAAAATTGGAGCTAATATGGAAGGATCCTTTAAAATCTCTCTCGATGGTTTGGACCCGTGACGAACCATCGAAGGGACATGGGCCAAAAAATAGGAGACTCCCTTCACGACAGGTTTAAAATTTTCGTTCTTGATAGACATCGTTTCGTTCCCTTTCTATACCGATATGGATTGACCTTCGAGTGTATAAAACTTGCTTTGATTTAACGTTGTAATGACCTCAAAGCCTGTTCTATGATCCCTCTCCGAAAGGCCTTTTCCTCAACTGCATCCAGATTAGGATTCCCCACAGGATGAACGACACTGGCAGCTGAGATAATTCGATTCGATCCCACCATTCGAGCCACCGGGGTGAGGGCACAAATATGAGCTGTAGGCAATCCAACCCTTTCCAATTCTTTGGTAAGCACTGCACCGCAGCGCGTGCTGCTGCCTCAAGTTGAGGTTAATATCACTCCAGACACCCCATCCCCTTTAAGCTCTCTGGCTATGGCTCGGCCCATCTTTTTCACATTCTCAACAATATTTACTGCCCCTGTAGTGGAATAGAACCTTTCATATAACTTTCCAATCACCCCTTCTCTCTCTAAATCTCTCATGACATCCAATGGAACCAACCGATGAGGATCCTGGAGCACGAATACCGGAGTATACCCAACATGATTGACTTCATAGTCATTAGGATTTAAGACATCCATCCCCTTAATACTATAAGAACCAAAACGTGTGGCTGCCCTGGCCTCAATCCGATCCGGATTCCCTTTAGGAACCAGCCCCCCATCGGTGACCAAAGCTATGATGGCAGAACGGAGATCTTCAATCCCTGGGGCTGGCCCTACCCGATCATATTTGGGTAAGATCACCTCTGACCTAAAATCCTCCCCACGGAGCTTGGCTAAAAGCATCGAAACCACTCTTTCCGCACCCGTACGGTCTGAAATTTCATTGACAAGATAACCCCGAGGAAAATATCCCTCCACAGAAGGTTTGCCAATCTCTTCATGATTTAGAAGTTTAAATAAAATGTTTACCATCCTTGATACAGCCTCACCCATCCTTCTTGCTGAATCCTCTGTCTCGATGATGTAAACATCCCTCTTATAAAGATCTACCCCAGGATTCTCCTTAAACATTCCTGTTACCGCCGGAATCCCTAACTGGTTCTGAACCGCTTGACAAACCGCACCACAGGCAATTCCATAGCGCCCTGCATCAAAGGCTGGCCCTGCAATGACTGCATCGGGTTGATGGGGTTTCATTAAACCAATGACCTCCCCCGTGGCCTTCTCAATCCTTTCTGAAAAATAGTTATCCCCACAAAGGATGGTCGCAACCACCTCACCCTGCTTACCCAAAGCCTCCTGGATGGCCCTCCCAGGCCCTACCGCCCCTAACCTTACTTGTGGCCCCACATGGGCCTTATCCTCACCCCCAACCCCTCCAAAGAATTGATTTAAATAATGAACGATTTTCAAAGACCTTCTTTCCATATATAAACTCCTGTGAGTAGGGATTGAATATTTGGAATAACGAGAATCAATACTGAATGGCTGTAAGTTTTGAATCTCCAATTTGACTAAGTACCCCTTTCATCATGTTGAGAGGGATTTTAATCTCTCCTTGGACTTGGGGGATTTCTTTCTTTGAAAGAAGCTCCCCAATAATTCTATGAGTCGGGGGTAAGGTGACTAGGGCATGAGGGGTTCCAAGGCTTACAAGTGTATCAACCTTAGGAAGGTTAAATAAGACAATACTATCACCTCCCTCAAGAACGGTTGGATAATGGACCAATGCCATAGAGGTTTTAACTCCCGTCTCTTCACATCTCTGTGCAGTGAGTGCCATGGCTACCTCTGGGATTCCCCCTCCACATTTAGTCAAAATAGCCCCTTCTGCTCCGAGCACCCACTTGACCAGATTTGCTGTCATGGTTGCTGCCCTTTCATTCTCCTGCAAGTTGTCATGAGCCACATTAATGATGACCCCTGCAAAATACAATTCTTTCCCATGCCTTCGGTATAACTCTTTAATGATGGAATGGTTTTGTAATCCATACACCTCAATATCCATCGATCGATAGGGGGTAACCATCGCTCCATCTAAGATTTCATTAGGATGGATAATCGTGGGAGCAATCCTTTCGGCACCGCATCCATATAAAATTGGATATCCAGGAATGCTTTCAAACTGACCCGAAACAAATTGAAAGATATAAGCAACTCCTGGTAAATTACCAAATCCCTTTGAAATCTTTGTGAGGGGAGGAAGATTGTATACTTCAATCTCATCCGGTGTTAAATTGACTCCGGCCCTGGCCAGATAGACAGCTGCCTTTAATCCAGCAATCTTAAGAGCAATTCGATAATCATGAAGGTTAACTCCCTCAGCAGGCCATGGGATGATCACAAGGTTGTGGGTCTTCCCATAGATACTCAACTCCGCTCCAGGACCTGACATATCGATGATGGCCCCATGATTGGGCATGCCAGGTTGCATGGGAGGATCTTCAGCGCGGCGATATTCGCTAAGAACGACTGCTGTGTTACGGAGCACACAGGTACTTCCTTGGCCAACCATCCCATGTTTTCCTAAAGCTCCAGGGAAATCAACCCCTCCATCCTTTTTAGCCCTTGGTTCAATCACATCCGTAACTTGAATAATCCTGCTCTTCTCTCCTGGATGGGTAATTTCAACTCCAATCTGACCAAGCCTTTTATCCTCTTTCAATATTTCTTGAAGCTCTTGCCGATTAACAAATAGTATTCCTTTATCAATAGATGTCTTTTCTGCAAATTGAATATCTTTTATATGAATAATATCAAGTTGGAGTCTCATCGATCTTGTCCTTTTACTGATTTTTTCACTAATCAGCCCTTCATCATCAATCTGGGAAGATAAAGGGCAATCTCTGGAAAAAAGGTTAATATTACAATGGTCACTAACATCATTACAAAAAAAGGAATGATCCCTCTGAAAATACGAGAAAGGGGAACATCAGGGGTGATTTTACTAATAACGAAACAATTCATCCCGACAGGAGGAGTCAACAGGGCCGCCTCAACTAAAATAACGATGATGACACCGAACCAAATCGGATCAAAACCGAGAGAGGTGATGATCGGAAAAAAAATGGGGACGGTCAATAGAAGCATGGCAAGAGTGTCCATAAACATCCCCATGGGGATGTAGAGAAAAATGATCAGAGACAAAAGAAAATAACGTGACCAATGTAAAGAAAGGACCCAATCCTGAAGGATTTTTGTAAATCCAGCATGGACTAAAAAGGCATTAAACAGGGATACTCCAACCAATAAAATTAAAATAAAGCAGGTATTGATCGTTGTCTCTTTTAGAGAAGCGACAAAGGCATCCCAGGATAACCGACGCCTAAATACCCCAAGGGCAAAAGCTCCAAAAGCACCCACTCCCCCTGCCTCGGATGGGGTAAAAATTCCTACATAGAGTCCACCAATGACTAAAATAAATAGTGCGAGCATCCCCCAGATTCCTTTAAGGGATGAAAGGGTTTCTTGTAAAGGAAAAGAGGGACCAGGGGGTCCTAATTTTGGATTTCTAATACAGGAAAAGAGAATCCATAGGCAAAATAATCCTGATAGCAATAAACCTGGTAAGATGCCAGCAATAAAAAGCCTTCCGATCGATTGCTCGGTTAAGTATCCATAGATGATGAACATTGTACTGGGTGGAATAAGAATGCCAAGGGTTCCTCCTGCAGCCACACAGCCTGTGGCCAATTCCATATCATAACCCCGCTTCTTCATCTCAGGTAAGGCAATGATACCCATGGTGGCTGCGGAGGCTAAGCTTGAACCTGTACAAGCAGCAAAGGCTGTACAGGCTAAGTTGGTGGCCAGGGCAATTCCTCCAGGAGCCCTTCCAATTAACTTGTAGGTTGCATCATAGAGATCTCGACTGATCCCAGAGTTAAATGCAAATTGACCCATGAGGATAAATAAGGGTAGGGCCACCATCACATAAATGGCTACTGCAGAATAAGGAATCGTTCCTAAGGCAGCCAGTGCAGCATTAAGCCCTTTTAAATAGACAAGCCCCATAAACCCAGTAAATACAAAGGCAAATCCAAAAGGCATCCTTAGAAATACCAATAGAAAAAAGACAAGAAATCCTATCAATACAATGACCCATGGAGGCATCTCGCTAATTCCCTCCTTCAGAAATGACTTGTTTAGGATCCTTAAATAGATAGACGATCTGGATCAACAGCTCTAAGCTGATCAGAATTAACCCGAAAGAGACAAAGAGCATAAAAGGATAGATCGGCCAGAGAAGACTCGGAATGAGACGATTCGTCTCTTTAAAATAGAAAGCCTTTTCTGTCACCTTCCATACCATCAGGCTAAAAATAGAGAAGGCCATCAGGCGAGTGATGATATTGACCGTCTTTTTTGCTGAGGGTGATAAACGATTGTAGAGAAGTTCCATCGTAATCTGTTTATCTAAATAGAGGGTGTAGGCAGAACCAAAAAAGACAATGCTCACCAGTAAGACCTCACTCATCTCGAGGGTTCCGAAGATTGGTCGATTGAATAAATACCTTCCGATCACATCCGCAATGGAAAGAAACATCAGAATGGCTAACAAACCCTGACTGATTGCCATCAATATTTTGCTAGCCATTCTGACCATTTTAGCAAAGTGGGAAAAAAGACTTACCATAGGACCGTGACTCCATATTTTTTAAAGGTTGATTTCATATCCTCAACCAGTTTTTTCGCCGGAAGCCCTTTGGCTTCTCGTTTGCTGACCCATTCCTCAGCCAAGGGTTTAAAAATTTTGGATATCTCCACCCAATCCGCATCAGAAACAGGATAAGTTTCTCTCCCTGACATCGCTAAAAAGTTCTTTTTGCCCCTTTGATCCCAATCGTCATGTTTAGCCGCTTCAATCTCCCGATACTTTTTCACCAGATCATCAATCACCCCTTTGATATCTTGCGGTAATTTTTCATAAACACTCTTATTCATGGCACAGGCAAAGCTATTATAGGTTAAATTGAACTCCATCACATATTTCACGACCTCTCGGATCTTATAAACATCCATCGTTGAGAATGGCAAAAAGGTTCCATCAACCGTTCCCTTCTCTAAGGCGGAATAGATATCTGAGATGGTCATCGATACAGGAACCATTCCTAATTTGGGGGCCACCGCCAGCCAAAATTCTCCGCTTGTTCTTACCTTCTTACCCTTGACCTCACTAATCCGCGTGATCTTGTCCTTTGCAAACATCAATTGAATGGGTGGCACACTGCTGACCCAGAGCAATTTGGCAGGTTCAACCTCCTTATCAAAATATCCTTTTGCGATAAGTTCATTATAAGCCTTAGAGAGCGGGACCGTCGTGTTCACCTTATGAGGAAGTTCCATCATCAGGGATAAAAGCGGAAAACGTCCAGGAGTGTAAGCAGGGATGAAACCCCCGATATCAGCAACCCCAGTGGCCACCAAATCGAATTGCTCAGCAGTTGGTCCCAAGGAGGCTGCCAGGGCAGGCTCTGCCTTCACCCTTCCTCCAGTCCTCCCTTCTAATTCCTTACAAAACTCAACTGCGGTTGACCCTCCCACTCCGGAAGGGGGTTCAAAGTGTGTAAAGACAATCTTGATAGGCTTATCAGATGCAGCCTGAGAATAATTAGTCACGAATAGAAAAGATGCAAACACTAATAGAGTTATCAAAACCAATTTCTTCATGTTTAATACCTCCTAATAAACTTAATTTTAAATTTGAAATTACAAAACCAATTTGAAACGACATCCCTTTGGGGCCTTCTTGAATTCATTTTCAGGATCTCCTATAACGTGCCTCAATAATTTCTCCTCCATCCTTTTCCATTAAGATTCAAAACCTATGTGATCACATGCTCAAATAGGCCTTCCTCACTTGATCGATCTGGGCCAGATCCTTTGCTTTCCCAGATAAGGCAATCTTCCCCACTTCTAAAACATAAGCTCGATCAGAAATTCCTAAAGCCATCCGAGCATTCTGTTCAACCAATAAGACAGTCACTCCCGATGCATGGATCTCCTTAATCTTTTTAGCAAGGTCTTGAACCGCTGAAGGCGCAAGCCCTAATGAAGGTTCATCCAATAAGAGAAGTTTAGGTTTGCTCATCAAGGCCCTTCCAATGGCCAACATCTGTTGTTCTCCTCCGCTTAAAGTCCCTCCCTTTTGATTACGCCTCTCCTTTAGCTTTGGAAAGAGGGCATAAACCCCCTCAAGACTCTCCATCACCTCCTTCTTATCCTTGCGTAGGTATGCACCCATCATCACCAAATTCTCATAGACACTTAAATCAGGGAAAATCCGCCTTCCTTCAGGGCAGTGAGAAATCCCCTTTTTAACAATCTTGTGAGGAGGAAGTCCATTGATCCTCTCTCCCAAGAAGATAATTTCACCTGATCGTGGAGTGAGAAGACCCGAGATGGTCCTGAGGGTTGTACTTTTCCCCGCCCCATTTGCACCAAGCAATGAGACCACCTCTTGATGCGCAATCTCGATGGTTACATGACGCAAGGCAATGGACTTCCCGTAATATACATCTAAATTAGAGATCTGAAGCATCTAATACTCTTCCTTCCCTAAATAGGCTTCCAGAACGATCTCATTATTGACAATCTCTTCGGGCTTTCCTTCTGCAATCTTTCTACCAAAATTGAGCACCACAATTCGGTCTGAAAGAGTCATGGCGACTTTCATATTGTGTTCGATGAGTACAATGGTGATTCCCTTCTCTCGTATCTTCTTGGCAATCTCAATCATTTCATTGCACTCTTCACCGCTCATGCCAGCAGTGATTTCGTCAAGAAGCAACAGGTCAGGATCTTCAACCAAGGCCATAGCCACCATAAGCCTCCTCTGTTCAGCATGGGTGAGGTCCCCGGCGATCGCATTCCTCACCTTCTCCAAATGGGTGAAATCGAGCACGTCTGCGACCTTTTGGCGGGTGATGGAAACATGCCTTTTTCTTGCTCGAGCGATCATCGCAATGGCTATATTGTCTAAAACCGTCTGGGTGTGAAAGACCTTGGTGGATTGAAAGGTCCTACTAATCCCCTTAAGAGCGATTTGGTAGGATTGCTCGTTGGTGATGTCCTCTGTCCGAAACCTGATTCTTCCAGAGTCAGTGCTGTATACCCCTGTGATAAGGTTAAAGAGCGTCGTTTTCCCTGAACCATTCGGTCCTAAAAGTCCGAGTATCTCACCCACTTTCACATCGAAACTAAGCTCATCCACAGCTCTGATGCCCCCGAAGTTCTTGATTACTTTCTGAATTTCCAGGATTTTTCTTTCTCCCTGCTCCACCTAATCCACTCCTCGTTTCCAGAAATAGTTAGCCAGCTTCTGATAAACCCCAACAATCCCACCAGGAGATAGGAGAATCACGATCACCAACACAGCCCCTACAAAAGAGGGCCTCCACAGATTCATGCTCCTAAATATCTCAGGTGCTCCAAGAACAATCAAACTTCCGTATATCGGCCCCAAGGCTCTTCCACCACCCCCGATCACGGCTGCTGCAAGGGGAGTAAACGAAGCACCGATCGTAAAGTAGTTTGAAGATATATATGTCTGATAGGAAAAAAAGATGGCCCCGGCTATACCCGTGATGGCCGAGGTAATGGCAAAAGTCAATCTTTTGTATCTCGTTGTGTTTATCCCAAAGTGAGGCGCCAGGTCCTCATCCTCCCGAATAGCAATGACTATCTTTCCCCAAAATGAGCGCGACATGAGGCCCGTGAGGACGAGCACAATAAGGATAAGGGCGATTTCCAAATAGAAGAATCCCATATCCCCTCTGACTAAGCGGGGAATTCCCCTAAGACCCGCGTTCGAGCCTGTAATCTTTGTAAGATTCACGACAACAGCGTAAAAGACCCCGGAGAAAGCCAATGTGCCTATGGCAAAGAACATGGATCGTAGTTTCAAGAATGGGATGGCTGCAAGGTAACCTATCACAAACGTCACGATTGGGCTCAAGATTAGAGCTGTCCATGGAGAGACCCCCAGCTTCACAGTTCCCACTGCCATCGTATAGGCACCGACACCATAGAACACGGATTGGCAGAGGGAAGGATAACCCATATATCCGAGGACAATGTTGAGGCACATGGCAGTAATGACAGTCGATGCCATGGTTATCATCAAGCGGAGGACATAGGCTGAGCTGAAGTGGGGCAGGATGACGATAAAGACAGCGGCCGCCAGAAAAATGTAGGTCGATTTCTTCCTGAACAAATCAGATATAAATTCCATCTAAATCTGTCGCCCCTTCTTCCCAAATAAGCCACTCGGCCGGATCAATATGACGACAATCATGAATACAAAGGCTACCGCCCCTCCCCAACCGCCTGAAACATAGCTTGTGATAAGTACATCTACGAAGCCAAGGAGGAATGCACCGACAATTGCTCCCCCAAGGGACCCCAACCCACCAAGGATAACCACTGCAAAACCCATAATCTCTGCAGTACCGCCCATGGTGGGGCTTGCAGCGGTGATCGG
>JBBIRT010000094.1:0-5926 GCA_037441725.1 Deltaproteobacteria bacterium
CAAAAAGCCCTTCCACCCATCTTTCCATCGAAGGGCCGTATATCCACCCCCATCCGGAAACTCAAGTTCCACCTGGATCCCTACCTCAGCAAGGAATCGCTGAACGGCAACCATCGCATCCCGGTCCACCATGGCAGGCATGACATGGATCTTTGTTTTGAATCCATTGGGGTATCCTGCCTCCGCAAGAAGTTCTTTTGCCTTTTTGGGATCATAGCGGCCAAGTTCTAAGTCCTTCACATAACCTAATTGACCAGGGCTGGGGATCTGGTTGGCTGGCTTCCAAAAACCAAATCCTCTCGCCTTACAAATTGCCTCCCGATTAATCGCATAGGAGACAGCCTGTCGAACCTTTCGGTTGGATAGAGGAGAATCAGGATTTTTACTGTCAGGGATGAGGGAAACAGGACCAATAGACATGGTAAGGACATCAAATCCCTGAGCCTTCATCATTGCAGCTTGTTCCCCTGAAGTGACACAAAGGACGTGGACCTTCTCTGCTCCGCTTGCCCGCATGGCTGCCTGCTGGGTCATCGGATCCCTGATAAATAGATATTCAATCCCATCCAGATAGGGTAATCCTTTCTGCCAGTAAGCATCCCACCTTGTAAAGGTTAATTTACTGCCACGCTCATAGCTTACAAATTTGAAGGGGCCTGTCCCAACAGGATTCCACATCGCCCACTCCTTACCCTTCTTCTCGTAGGCCGTTGGAGAAACCGGGTTGCAATAAGAGCTTGAAAGCAAATTGAGATAATTGTTTTGGTAGGTGTCCACGTTTATTCGAACCGTATAGTCGTCCACAACATCTACACTTAGGAAACCCTTGACCAATTTAGCTTCGATGGCATGATCGAGGGTCCACTTCACGGCCTTGGCATTCAGGTCTGTCCCATCATGGAACTTAACCCCTTTGCGAATGGAGAGGGTAATCGTATTTTTAACTTGATCGATTTTCCATCCTGTTGCTAACCAAGGGTGATAGTTTCCATTTACATCCTCTCGAATAAGATTATCGCATACTGCATGGATAAGCTTAGAATCGATCCCACGCACTTCCCATGGGGCCCCGAGGGGTTGTGCTCCTTCTGCGATATCGATAATCTTAAGAACCCCTCCATATTGTGGTTTTTCTTCCTTTGCATTTGCAAAAACCGGAAATAGGAAAACAAACATGATTAGAAACAGAACCACTCTTTGCCACATAAACCCTCTTCTCTCACTCATTTTGAATCCTCCCTCTTCATATTGAATTGATAAATTTTTACTCCCTCTAATAAAACGTTACTATCATTTAAAATAACAAGAACTAATCGTCAAGAGGAAAAATTTGTCTCAATTTCATCACCAAATCGTACCATATTTCTTAAGCATATCCCAAAACTCTTTCTTTGAATCGGAATCGTAGAGTAAGGTATCTGCCCCTAACATCTCTTGTCCGGTGACTTTTAGGACAAGGAGGATGAACCCTGCTAAGGCTTCACTTGTCTTGAAGTTACAGTGTCCATAGCGAAAGATTGGAATATTGGTGTGAAGTAAACCCGACCCATTAACCAAAGCCTTATACCAGTAGAGTGGCTCATGCCAATAAGGGACAATTGGATCACTGGTGGTATGCATCGTGACTAATGGGATCTTGAGCCGACCCGAAGTCTGGTAATTCTTTTTGATCTCCTGAATTGCTTTTAGATCAGCACTGAAACGCTCAACCAGACGGTTCAGCCTGAAATCATTGTCCGAGCCTGAGTACCAACGCTTCTTGTTATCAAATGGTTGGCCTCCGAGTTCCTCTATCGCCTCATTGGTGGCAAATACATTGTACCAAAGCAATCCTAAAATGGTTTCGTAAATTGATTCAGGATCACCCGGATCAGTCGGAGCTTTTGTTACTTTAAGAAGCTGTTTGGTTTTATCGGGATGGTTGATGATTGCTTGCTGGATCAAAGGCAGATAGTAGGTTTCCCATTGGTTAATAACTTCGTCAGGAATAGAAACAGGGCTGGGAGGTAAAACTCCTGGGAAAAAGTAATCAAACACAACACGGAAGTCTCCCCAGTAGTTGACCTGGCGTTGAAAATCACCGATTGGACCACATAAGGCCAACCCTCCACTAAATTCACCTGGATATTTCTCGACAGCGAGGGTGGTAACAAGACCTCCTTCAGAGGCACCGACAAGATAAACATGGCGAGTATTAGAGTGAAAATTTTTAAAGATTTTTACCAGGTCTCGGATGTCTTCAACTCCTTCAACGACAGCCAAACCATTCTTACGGTAACTTGTGGTTGCAAAGGCATATCCTAAACCAGTTACGATTTCTGGGATGGAAGTCCCATCGGGAAGATAGAGCTGATCTTCAGGGATGCCAACAGGTTCGTAAGGGGAAACATAACCATGAGCAAAAACTACTAAGTCACCATTCCAACTGGAAGAATCCATACAGATCAAATAAGAGGCTCCACTATGTTGTACTCCATTCATACATTCTACTTCTGCATATACAGGATATTCCAGAAGGCCAGCCACGATTAGGATTAACAAAAATATAAAGTAAATTGATCTTCTCATGGGTCCAACCTCCTTTCCTTTTTTGATTTCATTCTATATCCTTTTAGTAGGCCTGTCAATCATTTGACTTGACAGATGATATAGAAAAGATTAATGGAAGATTGAAAAGGGGAAGAGCACAATGGATCAAGCCATTCATGAACTGATCAACGATCTTAAATCTTATCTTGAATATTTGAAAGGGATGGGAATCACTTATCTTCCTTTTCACCAAACCCCACTAAATCCCATCCTATCCTTAGAAAGGATCCGAAATGAATTGGGGGATTGTAAGAGATGCAAACTCCATAAGACCAGACGGACCATCGTGTTTGGCGAAGGGAATGAAAAGGCTACCCTGATGTTTATTGGAGAAGGTCCTGGTTATGATGAAGATGTTCAAGGAAGGCCCTTTGTGGGAAAGGCAGGTCAGCTTCTAACCAAAATCATCCAATCGATCAACCTTAGGAGGGAAGAGGTTTATATCACCAACATTATTAAATGTCGCCCCCCTCAAAATCGAAATCCCCAACCTGATGAGATTAAAAGTTGTCATCCCTTTCTCCTCAAACAGATAAAAGCTATTAAACCTAAAATTATCTGTGCCCTCGGGACCTTTTCAGCCCAGACACTTCTCCAAACCGACTCCAAGATCACCACCCTTCGGGGGACCTTTTATGAGGTCAATGGAATCCAAGTGATTCCAACCTATCATCCTGCCTTTCTGTTGAGAAATCCTGAACGGAAGAGAGAGGTCTGGGAGGATATGAAGAGGATCGCCGAATACTTAAAAACCAATTTATAACCCTCTCTGCAAAAACCGGGAAGGCTGCATCCAATCCTTTATTCTTCTATCTAATCTGCAACGGAAAACTCAATTCATATCCTTTCTCATGAATGAGGTCGATGAGGGTCGAGGCCATATCCCTTATGAGGAGCTCAAAAAGAGAGAGCCTTCTCTTAGGGTAGATTACATTGGGTTTTCCAACAATCCCTACCATCTTTGCTGTGATGTCGATCGTATCCTGTAGGTTTCCCATCTGATCGACCAGACCTAAGTTCTTGGCCTGTTCACCAGTTAAAATTCTACCATCAGCGATTTGAAGGACTTTGGAGTAGTCCAATTTCCTCCCCTCCACTACAGCCTTAATGAATTGCTGGTGGACATTATCAATCACCTCTTGCATGATCCTCTTCTCCTCAGGGGTCATCTCACGAAAAGGAGAGCCAACATCCTTATGCTCTCCACTTTTGAGGACCACTCCTTTGATCCCAATTTTCTTAAGAAGTTCTTCAAAGTTGGAGAACTGCATTAATACCCCGATGGAACCTGTGATCGTCCCAGGATTTGCCACAATGAAGTCTGAGGCACAAGCAATATAATAACCCCCAGAGGCAGCTACGGATCCCATGGAGGTAACCACCTTTTTCTTGGTTTTAATCTTCAAGATCTCACGGTGAATCTCCTGGGCGGGCCCCACCCCTCCTCCGGGAGAATCAATCCTGAGAATGATGGCCTTGACTCCATCATCCTCAAGATACTGCTGAAGCTCTTCAATGATACTGGAGGATTGGGAAATGACCCCTTTAATTTCAACGATGGCAATCTTATCCCCAAAAGCAAAACGAGAGGGTTTTCCTCCTGAATATCGCCCGATGAATAAAAGGACCATAAAAAAGAAAATTAGGAGTGCGACAATCACACCCAATCCAATAACGATCCGTCTTTGCTTCATACTCTCCTCCTTGATTGAGCGGTTCTCAACAATGTTTTGAACATGGTGCCTCTGATCTTAAAGTGGCGAGATGCGGATGGGTTCAAAAAGGGCAAATTGAAAAATGCGAATTCTCTTCATCTTCACCAGCTCAAGAATGGCCAGCAGGGTCACTACGATGACCCTTCGAGGCGCCATCTCAGGAAAGAGGTGATGAAAGGCGACGCTTCGATTTTCCTTGAATTTTATCCTCAACGCTGATGGGCTCCAAGTGCACCTCATGAACTCCTTCTAGTTTTGCCCTCTCCAACACCTTGCGGAAAGCCTCAAGAAGTTCAAAAAGGCTCACCTCAATCCTCTCTTCCTCTGAAGCCTCCTCCTCAGGAGGAACCCATCTGACAAACACATCACGTCCAAGCATGGGCCTCTTTTCTAATTCTCCTGCAGCCTCTTTATACTTTTGATACTCTAAAAGTCTCCTGACCAATTCGGCCCGGGGATCTTCCCCCTCCTCTTCTTCCCCATCCTGTGGTTTAGGAAGCAACATCTTCGATTTGATATGGAGGAGGGTGGAAGCCATTAGAAGATATTCTCCCGCGATATCCAAGTTGATCATCTTCATCATCTGGAGGTACTCTAAGTATTGTTCGGTGATGAGGGCCATGGGGATATCAAAGATATCTATTTCATTCTTCTGGATCAAATGGAGGAGAAGGTCAAGGGGCCCCTCAAACCCTTCCAGGCGAAAGGTGTAATCCTGTCTTTCATTCACGGTGGTATTTTCATCCATCCATCCCACTCCTCTGGAATTTTATCACATAATCGATCTCATCCTGGCGGGTAACCACCTGCTCATCCAATCGGGCTTTGAGCAACTGATTCAAAATCTTTTTAATAGAAGGCCCTGGTTCCATTCCCATTTGGATCAAATCTGTCCCGCTTAAAATGGGTTTTGTATTCCTTAACTGTGTAAAATAAAGTGAAATATAACGGCGGGTCGTTACCTGAGTGGTCTTAGCCATCATAAAAAGTTTGGTCTCGATGGGCAGGGGATTAAGCACCTCATAGATATCAGAGTGTTTGGGTTTAGAGCCCTCTTGAATCCAGGTAAGAATTTTATAGAGGGCCTGATCTGCTTGACGTTTTCCATCGACCACCTTCTTCTTTAACTTTGGATTCATTGCCAACCGATGACAGATTTCTTCAATCTCTCCTTCCTTTAAGAAGTGAATAAGCCCATAAAAATAGATGAGCCAACGTTCATAATGCTCGGTGAGGTAAAGGAGATCAAACCAGGAGATTACATGGTGGATCTGATCAAAAAGGACCTCTGCCTGCTCTTCAAATTTTAAACTGGGGTGGATGAAGGCAAAGAGGTTAAAATCTCGCATGCGTTTCAAGGCAGGGGCGGGGTTTTCCTCTTGAAGGATGAGCATCAGTTCCGAAAAGATCCTCCCTCCTGAGAGCCGTTCGAGGAAGCCAACCTTGACAGCATTTTTCATTAAATTCTGAGTATGTTTGGCAATTTGAAATCCAAACCGTTGTTCAAAACGAATGGCCCTAAATATTCGAGTGGGATCTTCAACAAAGGAGAGGTTGTGCAACACCCGGATGACCTTCTCTTTAATATCCTTTACCCCTCCAAAAAAATCGATCAGTGATCC
>JBBIRT010000094.1:5948-12318 GCA_037441725.1 Deltaproteobacteria bacterium
TGCCTTTGGATTGAGTTGAATGGCAAGGGTATTGATCGTAAAATCTCTCCTTGAAAGATCCATTTTGATGGAGGCGCTTTCCACGGATGGGAGCGATGCAGGAGAGTCATAGACCTCCCAACGGGCGGTGGCCACATCCACTTTTAATTCATCTGGGAAGAGAATGATGGCTGTACCAAATTTTTTATACGTTCGGATTCGACAAGGGATTCTCTTCTCAAACTCCTCCGCCAGTCGAATCCCATCCCCCTCCACGACGATGTCAATATCGAAATTCTCAACCTTCAATAGGAGGTCCCTTACAAAACCTCCGACAGCATAAACAGAATAACCCAATTGATCTCCCACCTCTCCAAACGCCCTCAATAGGAACTGAATCCTTTCAGGGAAACGCTCCTCCATCAGTTTTGAGATCAACTTTTTTCGAGTATATAAGGGATGGCTTTCAAGGCCAGCAAGTCCCCTATCGGATTTCAACATTTCTTCTTGAAGGATTCGCATCACCTCTGTAGTGGAAATGGTTCCAATGAGCCGATCCTTCTCAATCACTGGCAGAAGGCTTTGATTCTGACCGATAATAATGGCCTGAATCTGTGAGAATGGGGTATCTGGAGAAACGACCAAAAACTCTGTGGTCATATAATCCTTCACGAGTAAGTCTCTTAGACCATGATATTCAGCCTTTTCCACCACCTGTTTTGAAATTATACCTACGATCTTTTCATCTTGGACCACCGGGAGGGCCGTCAGATTATATCGGGTCAGAATTTCTCCTGCCTCTCCCAATGTCCTTTCAGGAGAGATCATCTTCATGGGATTGGTCATCACCTCTCGTGCCACCCTTCTGGGTCTGACCGTCTCCTTTAAGGTTTTAATCAATCGCTCATGGGCCTCCATCAGGGTCAATCCTTTAACGGTTGCTGAGGCAGCGGTAGGGTGTCCCCCTCCCCCAAATTCACTGGCTACTTCTGAGACATTGACCTCATCCAATCGGCTTCTCCCGATCAGATAGATTCGATCTTCCATTCTGACCAAAACAAAAAGCACATCCAGATTTTCCATATCCTTCAGTTTATGGACAAGAATCGCAATGTCCCCAACATAGCGATCGGTTGAAGCCTCAGCAATCACGACATCGATTCCGTGGAAATTATATCGAGTGGCCGATTGAATTAGATCATTTAATAGAAAGATCTGTTCAGCAGTCAATTCCTTCGTAATGACATTTGAAAGGATGTTCAGATTGGCTCTTTTTCTAACCAGGTAACCGGCCGCACTGAAATCCTCCTCCCTGGTTGAGGGGAAGGTCAGGTTCCCTGTATCTTCATATATTCCAAGAATCATGATGGTGGCCTCATCAGGAGTGATCTCGATCCCCTTTTTCTGAAGGATTTCGATGAGCAAAGTGACCGTTGATCCAACCTCTGAAATGACCTCTAAAGAACCATGAAGATCATCTGAGGAGGGAGGGTGATGATCGTAGATATGAATATCCAAATCGGATTTGGAGGTAATTTCTGCAAACTTTCCGATTCGACTGACCTGCCGGGTGTCTACCAAAATTAACCTTTTTACCTTCTGAAGGTCAATGTTCTTAATCCTTTCCACCTCAAAAGAATAAAGGGTAGAGTGGATGAAAAAATCTCGCAGGGTTCTCTCCTGGGACCCAGGAAAGACCAGAACCGCATTGGGATAAAGCTTCTTGGCGGCTAACATGGAAGCTAAGGAATCAAAATCTGCATTGATATGAGTGGTGATCACTTCCATAATCATCCAAATTCAAACTTCTTACTCCTAAACTTTAACTGGTTTTTTTAGCCTCTGGGATGATAGCGTTGATGAATCTTCTTTAACCTCTCTCCAGTGACATGAGTATAAATCTGAGTAGTGGAGATATCGACATGCCCGAGCATCATCTGGACCGAACGAAGGTCTGCTCCCCTTTCCAAGAGATGGCTGGCAAAGGAGTGCCGGAGGAGATGGGGGGTGATCCTTTTTTGAATCCCTGCCATTCTAGCGTAATTTTTAAGGCTTTTCCAAAAACGCTGACGACTCATTCCTCTTCCTGAACGATTGATAAAAAGAGAAGGATTCTCCCGACCTTTGCTCAGGATTCCACGGGCTGTCCTCAAATAGAGGTCAACCCATCTGATCGCCTCTCTTCCGAGGGGGACCACCCTTTCTTTTGATCCCTTCCCGAAGAGAAGCACATATCCCCCCTCCAAATTGACCTGATGGGTTAAGAGATGGACAAGTTCAGAAACCCTCATCCCCGTGGCATAAAGCATCTCTAACATGGCTCGATCTCTAATCCCCAATGGACGTTGAACATCAGGCTGGTTCAAAAGTTGTTCGATCTCATTTAAGGTTAAAATTTCTGGCAAGGTCTTTGTGATCTTTGGCGATTCTAAATCTTCGGTGGGATTTTTTTCTAACATTCCTTCTTGAATTAAAAATTTGTAAAATGAACGGATTGCCACTAAATTTCTAACAATAGTTTTATGAGAGAGGTTCTTTCTCTTCAAGGCCAAGAGAAAACTCCTCACCTCATATTTTCCAACCTCCCCAATCTCTTCAATCCCTTTTCCTTTTAAAAAAAGGAGAAAACGACTAATCCCATGGCCATAGGCTTCGATGGTGTTTTTTGAAAGGCCTTTTTCAACCAGGATATAATGGAGAAATTGATTCAAGAGTTGATCCATTTCGAAGGCTATAATAATCAACCAGTCTTTTAATCAATATCCAGAGGTAACGCCTCTCCAAATCAACACACCCATCTGTGGATTGAAATTCGAAGCAGTCATCATTGGTCAATATTTAAATCCCTGTATGGCCAAACCCTCCCTCCTGCCTCTTGGTCTCTGGGAGGTCATCCACCACTTCCATGGTTGCTCGATAAACTCTTGAAATGACCATCTGAGCAATCCTATCCCCATTTCGGATGGTAAAGGGTTCCCTCCCAAAATTGATGAGGAGGACTCCGATCTCTCCTCGGTAATCAGAATCGATCGTTCCCGGACCATTGACCAGGCCAATCCCCTTTTGGATGGCCAGACCACTTCGAGGCCTCACTTGGCCTTCAAACCCCTCAGGAATGGCCACTGCAATCCCCGTAGGGATCAACCTCCTTTCCCCTGGGTTTAAGGTTACTTCCTCCTCAAGAGAAGCAAAGAGGTCCATTCCCGAAGCCCCTTCGGTCATATATTGAGGGGTGAAGGAGGAAAGATTTTTTCTCAAATGCTTCACATAAATTTTCAAAGTCGGATATCCACAATCCATGGGTGGAATTCTGAAATCTGACTTAGGGCACCCTCTTTAAACAATGGAATTGATCTAAATCTCTTCCATTCATCGGACCTAAGACCGTCAAACAGAATAACCGTTCATCAAAGAGTTCATTTGCCAAATTTCGAACCATCTCCTCTTCTACCTCATCAATGCCTTTAAGGATGGTTCCAATGGGAAGGTAGTTCTGGAAATAGATCTCATTTTTTGCCAGACGAGTCATCAGATTGTCAGAACTTTCAAGGCTGAGGAGAAGATTACCCTTCAACTGCTCTTTTGCCGTCTCCAATTCTCCATCCCTTAAAGGTTCTTTCTTGAGACGGTCGAACTCCTTTAAGACGAGCTCAATGACCTTCTTGAAAGAATCTTCATTGGTTCCGGCATAAACCACAACCAATCCAGTATCGATATAGGTAGGGAGATAAGAATAGACCGAGTAAGCGAGGCCTTGATTTTCTCGGATTTCTTGGAAAAGTCTTGAGCTCATTCCCCCACCTAAGATGGTATTTAACACATAGGAGGCAAACCGGAGGGAATGGTTATACTGAAGCCCTTGGGTTCCAAGACAAAAATGGACTTGCTCTAAATCTCTTCTCCAGACATTGGTGGTGGAGATGGGATCGGGTTTCACCCTTTCCCTCGCCTTCTGGGACTTAGGAATTTGGCCAAAGGTGGGATGGATGAGGTCAACCACCTCCTGATGGTTTAAATTTCCTGCTGCGCAAATGATGATGCGATCAGGAGGATAATTCTCCTTAAAAAATTTATAAAGCTGATCTCTCTGGAAGGATTGGACCAACTCTGAGGTTCCATAAATCGGGAATCCCAGTGGATGCTCCCCCCAATAGACTTTGTTGAAAAGATCATGGACATAATCATCTGGGGTATCCTCCACCATCTTGATCTCCTGAAGAATCACCATCCTTTCTTTTTCAACATCCTTTAAATCCATTAAGGAATGAAGGAAGATATCGGACAAGAGATCAATCGCAAGGGGTAAGTTCTGATCGATCACCTTCGCATAAAAGCAGGTATATTCCCTACCGGTAAAGGCATTTAAGGTTCCTCCGACCGAATCGATCTCCTTCGCAATATCAAAGGCCGTTCTCTTTTCGGTCCCTTTAAAGAGGAGGTGCTCAATGAAATGAGAGATTCCATTTTCATGGGGTTGCTCATCCCTTGATCCTGTGACCACCCACACACCAATGGAGACTGATCTAAGGAAGGGGATTTTCTCTGTAATCACTCGAATCCCATTTTCAAGAACAGTCTTCTGATACCCTGACCCAGCCTCTATCCATGATGGGTCTAAAGAATTTTCTATTCTCTTAATCTCACGATCCATGATTACTTATCCCTTCTTTTGACCTCTTCGCCTGTCCCCTGTTTCATCTCCCTCATCGCGGCCTTACGGCTCAATCGAATCCTTCCCTGAGGATCGATATCGATCACCTTCACCAACACCTCCTCCCCTTCTCTTAAAACATCAGAGACCTCTTTCACATGCCCCTCTGCTAATTGGGAGATATGGATAAGCCCATCGGTCCCAGGAAAAAGTTCGACAATGGCACCAAAATTTAAAATCTTTACCACCCTTCCTGTATAAATTCCACCTATCTCAACTTCCTGGATGAGTCTCTTAATCATAGAGATGGCCTTTTCAATCGCTTCATAATTTGGAGAAGCAAGCTTAACCAATCCCGAATCTTCCACATCAACCTTAACCCCTGTTTGATCGATAATGGCTCGGATGTTCTTCCCCCCTGGACCAATGATGTCTCGAATCTTTTCTTGCTTCACCTGAAGAGAGGTGATTCGTGGGGCATGGCGAGAGAGATCCTTCCGGGGCTCAGAAATGGTCTCACTCATCTTATCTAAAATATAAAGTCTTCCCTCCCTTGCCTGCTTGAGAACCTCCTCCATAATCTCTTTGGAGATTCCTCTGACCTTGATATCCATTTGGATGGCGGTCACTCCATCCGCTGTCCCTGCCACTTTGAAATCCATATCTCCCAAGTGATCTTCATCTCCCAGGATGTCGGAGAGAATAGCCCTTTGCCCATCTTCCATAATCAAACCCATAGCAATGCCAGCGACCGCAGACTTGATCGGAACGCCTGCATCCATTAATGAAAGACTGGCGCCACAAACGGTAGCCATTGAAGAAGATCCATTTGATTCTAAGACCTCTGAGACGATTCGAATCGTATATGGAAATTTTTCACTGGGAGGGAGGACGGGTAGGATAGCCCTCTCTGCCAAAGCTCCATGTCCAATTTCTCGCCGACTAGGTGATCTTAGGGGAGCAACCTCTCCTGTGCAGAAAGGCGGGAAATTGTAATGGAGCATAAAGGACTTATAGGTCTCTCCACTCAGTGAATTGACCTTTTGTTCGTCCTCTGAAGTTCCAAAAGTGACTACAGCCAAAACCTGAGTTTCTCCTCGAGTAAAAAGGGCTGAGCCATGGGTCCTTGGAAGGATGCCCACCTCACAGGTAATCGGTCGAATTTCGGAGAGCTTTCTTCCATCCATCCTTTGCTTCTTCTCAAGAATAAATTTTCTGACATGTTTACGATAGATCTCTTCAAAAGCCATCTCAATCATCTTTTTAGAAGATTCGTCTTCTGCCCCAAGCTCCTGATAGGTCATTTGAAGGATCTCCTCCAATCGTTCCCTTCGCTTTCCTTTTTCCATGAGCCCAAAAGTCTCTTGAAATCTCTCCTGAGTCATCGCCTCGATCTTTGAGTAGAGGGATTCCTCTAATCTCTGAAGCTCAAAATCCCTTGGTGTTACACCCAAAATCGATCGCATCTCCTTTTGGAGTTCAATCACAGGGAGGATGGATCGATGGCCAAATAGAATCGCCTCTAAAATCTCTTCTTCCTTCACCTCTCTTGCGCTTCCCTCGACCATGATGATGGCCTCTTCACTCCCTGCCACAAAAAGATCAATATCACTCATCTCCAATTCCTCATGGGTTGGATTGAGCACCAATTCTACATTAATTAGACCTACCTTTGCTCCACCAATGGGCCCATCAAAATGGATGTCGGATAGGGAAAGAGCACTGGAAGCTCAAATCATT
>JBBIRT010000095.1:0-12247 GCA_037441725.1 Deltaproteobacteria bacterium
TGAGGTTTCCGCTATAAAATTTTCTCCGACATCCCTGCCTGATTCCCCGAATGAGGGGGGCATTACTGTCTCCGGAGTCAAGGGAATGGAAATTTAATGGGTGGACAGATGAGGAGGGGATGAAAGGTTGACCATCTCTTTTGATGGGAAGGTCCCCCCTGAGTGAGAATAGACCTTTTTAAAGAATTCAAAGATATTGATCTCCCCGCCCTTTGCCTTTTGCCAAAGCTCGTAGAGATGATGCGTGGTAATCAAACTCATATTGTGCCGAACTAAGAAAGGACTCAATTCCTTAGAGATATGGTTCACTTGATTCCTTTCGGAGAGGGGGAGGTGCACATGGGTGCATGCAATAATCAACGATTTTTCATTCTCCTTCTTCTCCTCTTCGAACTGTAATGCCCGATGGATTTTGGGATGATTCCCCTCAACCTCTCCCTCGCTCATTAAGATATGAAGACCAAAGGCCAAGGAGGTTTCAGGAATTTTAATGATTCGATCGACTGATCTGTAATGAATCGCCGGAGAAATTTTAAATCCAAGATCCTTGAAGATAGAATGGATGGTATCAATCAATATCAATTCACTCTTGGGCCAAAGGAGTGATTCGATTGTGAAAAAGTCTTGATCGATGATTGCGGTCGATTCCTTCTTTGACACCCTTTCAATTTCTGACTGTAAGAAATCCTTCCTTGCCTTCTCCTTTTCAGCTTTTCTCTTATCCATTCGGTTAATGGCCAACATCCCGACCAGACAACCTAAAGGGATGATTAGTCTGAGGTTCTGCTCAAACTGGAGAGCACTGAAGATGGCAAAAACAGCAAGAAGTAATTGTAGCAATCCAAACATACTTCCCCTTTAATCTCAGAACTAAATAAATTCAACCATTTAATATTAATTGACAGCAATTTCTATACCAATTTTGGAACTATTTATTTTTCTTTGTTTTTTCAAGTAATTAAGCCAAATCTTGCTATTCGGGAGGAGCTGTTCAATCGTGAAAAGTCAATACTATTTTTACGAAAAATGTCATGGATTGACAAAACAAGGCAGAAATTCCAGAGGAAATCATTCAAAACAACCTAATTGGCATTGGCTAATCTTAATCTTCATTTTGTTCAGGATCTCCCCTATCTCTTTCTTAGAGACCCCAAAATCCTCAACGATCTTAAAACAGACTGCACAAGGAAGCTTTCCTCCTTTTGATTTCTCCAATATGGCCTCTTCTAATCTCTTCCGATCGACCATCATCCTTCTCCTTTCTTTTCCTGAGAGAGATAAATCCCGTATTCAAACCCATCCACTAAGGCCAGGAATGCTGCCTTGCAGATATTTTCTGAAAACCCTTTGACCCTCCAAGCATCTCTTCCATTGCTCAAGAGGATTTCAACTTCCACTCCTGCAGCCGTCCCGGCACCTGGATCGAAGATCCTGGAACTGAAATCAATCAATTTCACCTGATCCACTTCAGGGAAAAGGGACTTGAGCGATTTCTTCAAGACCTTTGCGAGGGCATCGACAGGACCCACCCCGGTATCCGCTTCATGCATCTCCTTGCCATTGGCTCTGATCTTGATGGTGGCTTCAGGCTGAATCCCATCATCTATCAGACGATAGCTCCCAATGATTTCAAAATAGGGCTTATAATCTGCCATAGACCTTAAGAGATTTAAAATCTTTGTGGCATCCTTTATCCTTTCTTCCACCAATGAAGGGGTCCTCCTAAACAGTTGATTTTTAAATACACATAATACTCCCTCAATGGGCTATCAGGTTGATGAGATTTTCTCTCTCTCCCCTGAGGAATCGACGCAAATTTTCCTCAAAAATGGTCAAAACCTGCTCCTGATAGATATCACTCATCCCACCGACGTGAGGGGTGATGATCACATTTTTCATCTTCCAGAAAGGATGGTTTGAGGGCAGCGGTTCCTGACAGAATGTATCCAGTGCAGCCCCTGCAATCCTGTTTGACCTCAGAACCTCTATGAGAGCCTCCTCCTTTACCAGTTCACCCCTCCCGATATTGATCAAAAATGCAGTAGGCTTCATTACAGAAAATACGCGCTCATCGACGATCTGATAGGTCTGAGGGGTGTATGGGGCCACAAGGATGAAATAATCGACGACCTCTGCCACCTGAAGGATATCTTCAGGTCCGTAAAAGTAATCGACCGCCTCAATTCTTCGTTTAATGATGTCTATCCCATAGACAGTCATCCCAAAGGCTTTGGCCTTTTTAGCAATCTCTTCTCCAATGACCCCCATGCCTAAGATCCCAACCTTTTTCTGAAATAGGAGTTTTGCTGGCCAACGTTGCCAAACTCCAAGATCCTGATTTCGAACCATCTTTGGAAAATTTCGATTTAAAGAGAGCATCAGAAGAAAGGCCATCTCAGACATCTGAGGACCATGAATGCCCCGGGTGGAAGTCACCAAGACCTCTTTCTTCAAAGAAGGAAGGTTAATGATATAATCCACTCCTGTGGCCAAACTTTGAATCCATTGGAGTTTTGAGGCCTTTTGGAGGAGGTCCTCAGATATCCTAAAAGCAAGAAGAATGTTCATCTCTTCAATAAAATCACCAATCTCGTCTTCCCCCCTGGCTGCATGGATAGAAATTTCAGGAAATTTGGATTGAAGGGCTTTCTTATAATCTTCTGCCTGTTCCTCAAGGATGAGGAGTTTCATCTTTAAAACCCTCCTTTCTCACTCAAATCACAATGATCTCTTTCGGGGTCTGATGCAGGCACTCACTCACCCCATTTTCTGTCACCAGGTAGTTATCACAAACCGTGACCCAGACCGTTTCATTGGTAGCAGCCGGGTGAAGTGTGATATTCATTCCTGGTTGGATCTTCATCGGTTCATCGTATCTGAGAAGAGGCCTTTCCACCAGGTCGTAACCCTGCCCATGGGCATAGAGTCTTTGTTCAGGGAAATATCCCTTCTTCTGTAAAAACTCATTATTGGCATCCCAGAGATCTTTTGGACTTACCCCTGGTCTTAGCATCTTGAGGGTGACCTCTTGGGCCTCCTTAGCTACCCCTAAGGCATCCTGTAACGCCTGGGAAGGAGTCCCTAAAGAAAAGACCCTCCCAATCTCTGTGTAAAATCCACCGGGTCCATTGACCTCAATCAACACGGAGACCTGGTCCCCTTCTCTTATGACTCTGTTCTGGAAATGCCGATACTGGAAAGGGACTGGGGTCCCTGGAGGACCTGAGTTGACCAAAATCAATTGACGTTCACTCCCTTGCATCACACAAGAATATTGAGCTTCGGCAAGGATTTCAAAACCCCTTCGACCAGGCCTGATCGATTTTCGAACATGCTCCATAGCGGCATCCTGAAGCGATGCAGTCCTTTTGATCAGCTCAATCTCCTCGGGGCTCTTGATGACCTTGATTTGATCAATCTGATCCGTTGCATCCACAAATTTATAACCGACCAGATGCCTCCTCAAATATTCATAAAAGGTGACCGGGAGATAGGACCTTCCCACCAATCCAATGGTAGCCTTCTTCTTCTCTTTCAGCACCTTCACCGCCAATTCTGCATCATAGGTGCTGGTGTAGTGAATGGATTCAAAATAAGGAGCTCCCCATCTTCTTTTAACCCCTCGAGCCGCCCATTGGGGAGGGAAGGCATCTGCTGGAGGAAAGGCCCCACAGGTGATGAAGGTCATTTCGTCATCGATCGGGAATATGACGGTAAAAGGATAACTGTGGCGTGCGGAGAAGTCACTGAACCACTTCACATAACCTCCCAGGAATTCTTCATCCTGTCGCACGAGAAGAAAATCGATCTTTTCTTCCCGCATCATCTCACGGGCGGCCTTCCACCTTCGCTCAAGTTCTGAGGTTGAGATACAAGTCGTTAATCTTTCCTTTGGATCTTCCATAAAGCATTCTCCCTTCTTTATATTCAAAATCTATTCAAAAAAGGATGGCTCAATCACAATGGGTTCAGATACTGTAAGATCTCTGAAAAAATATTTAAAAAACTTTTTAGACCGGGCCCTCTTCACCGTTCACCTAACCATTACTTAGCAAATCCTCTGGTCAGTGTCAACCATCAGGGCTGATCTTTGTGATAAATTCTTGCTTGACAGATTTGATCCAATTATTCTAAGATCAACCACATTATGATTAGGATCAAGGAAAAAAGGAGGATACTGAGATGAAAAAATTATATAATGCAATCCTTTTGATGGGGATCGTGATATCGATAACGGGAGTCTTTCATCCAGGGATTGAGGCAGCTCCTATTACGATTAGGACCGTGAGCGCCTGGTCTCAGGCGGCTCAGTTTGAAACCCAGCAATTCTTAACCTTTGTAGAGATGATCCAGAAAGCGGCAAACCAAAAGTTTCCAGGCCAATTGGTCATCGAATACAAAGGGGCAGGGGAAGTCATCCCTACGCAACAGCAGGTTGAGGCCCTACGAAGTGGATTGGTAGATATGATCTTGACCGCAGCCAGTTACTATACCTCCATTATGCCTGAGATGGATGTCTTAAGTCTGACCACAATGAACCCCTGGGAGGAGAGGAGATCAGGAGCTTTTGACTATTTGGAGAAACTCCACAATACCAAAGCCAATGCTCACCTGCTTGCCCGTTTGGGAACAGGAGACCTCTTTCATATCTTTTTAGCGAAACCTGTTCAAAAGATCGATGATTTCAAAGGGATGAAGATCAGGGTATCCCCCACACACATCCCTTTTATAAAATCCCTCGGTGCTGAACCTGTGGTCACCCCACCTGCAGAAATTTATACAGCCATGGAACGAGCGGTGGTGGTAGGTTATGTTCAACCTGTTGCTTCTATCCGAACCATGGGACTTCTCCCGGTTACAAAATATATGTTGCGTCCAGGATTTTATCAACCCATTGTGCTCGTGTTGGTCAACCTGGATTTTTGGAAAAAATTGCCAGATCCTTTGAAGCATCTCCTCACCGAAAACATGGAGAAAGCGGAATATAGGGCCATGGAAAATATTGAAAAGAAGCTTAAGAATGAGTTTGAAGAGTTTAAGAAGGCAGGATTAAATACGATCCAATTACCTGACCCAGAAGCCACAAGATTCTCAAGAATGGCCAATGAGGCCTTGATGGAGGTGGTTTTAAAAAAGTCTCCTGAAGAAGCGAAAAGATTAAAAGAGTTGATCACAAAATAATAGGAGCCTCAATCGGTAGCATTCCTATAAGGTTTTATAAAATCTTTTCTAAGAGCTTAGATCCTTAATCAACTTTTAGGAATGGGAATTCAGGGAAGATTTTTAACCAATTCCCGGATTCCCATTTTTATCATTTTTATAAAGTGCACCTTATGTTTAACCTCCTAGATCGAATCTTCAACTTCTTTGCAATCCTTATCGGCCTCATCCTCCTCTTGATGACCCTTTCCATAGGATATTCTATATTTGTGAGGGCCGTTCATCTCCCCGGACCGGTTTGGATTGTTCAATTTAACGAATATGCCATGTTATTTGCTACCTTCTTAGGGGCTCCTTGGCTCCTCTCCAAGGGCAAGCATGTTTCTGTAGAACTGCTCATTTCCCGATTTAGCCCGCGGCGTCAAAAGATCTTTGGAATCATTCACAGCCTCATGGGCATCGGTCTTTGTGCCACCCTGTTTTGGTTTGGAACCTTAACTACCCTCGAAAATTTTAAACGAAAAGTCATCCATGTCCAGGCTGTGGATGTTCCGATGGCCTACATCCTCTTCGTCATCCCCCTTGGGTTTCTCCTCCTTTCTTTCCAGTTCGGACGAAATCTCATAGAAGGACTTTGGGAGCTAAGGAATCCGGGATTTGAGGCGGAGAGAAGAAAAACAGAATGAGGTCGTTCTTAGGATGGAATGGTGGATGGTCTTAACCTTCTTTCTGGGAGGATTGATTGTTCTTCTCCTATTTAAATTCCCTGTGGCCTTTGCATTTCTTCTCATGGATGTATTGGGAATTCTTTTCTTCGTTGGTTCGGCAGGATTGAAAAACATTACCCTTGGAATCTTTAGTTCCCTTTCCATCTTCACCATTACACCTGTGCCCTTATTCATCTTGATGGGAGAATTGATGTTTCATTCCCATGTGGCAGATATCGCTTTGGACATTATGGACCGCTGGCTTGGCCGTGTGCCTGGACGATTAGGCGTATTAGCTGCTGTGAGTGGAACGATCTTTGCCGCCACAAGTGGTTCCACGATGGCAAATACGGCGATGTTAGGAACAGTGCTTCTTCCTGAGATGAGAAAACGGGGGTATAGTGTTTCAATGTCTGTAGGCCCTATCATCGGATCTGGGGGATTGGCCATGCTGATTCCTCCCTCTGCTCTTGCTGTAATTTTGGCTAGCATCGGAGGCATCTCCGTGGGTGGACTTCTCTTAGCGGGGGTGATTCCAGGAGTGATCCTGGGAGGTTTCTTCACCATCTATATTATTTTAATGGCCTGGTGGAAACCCTCTAACGCTCCTCAATATTTCATCCCCCTCACTCCACTGGGAGAAAAAATTATGCTGACGGTGAAGCATCTACTTCCTATTGCCTTCATCATCTTCTCCGTCATTGGGGTCATCATTATGGGCTGGGCCACTCCTACAGAAGCAGCTGCCTCAGGCACTCTCGCTACTTTTATTGTCACCCTCATTTATCGGCGATTTAACTGGAAGGTGCTCAAAGACTCCTTAAAAGGTTCCATAGAGATCTGGGTCATGGTCTTTATGATCATTGCAGCCTCCTCCACCTTTAGCATGATCTTGGCTTACACAGGCGCCTCAAAAGGACTCCTTGGGCTGATCGAAGGCCTCCAGGTCCATCCCATTCTCATTCTCATCGGAATGCAGCTGATCATTGGGTTCATGGGTTGTTTCATGGATGGCGTTTCGATCATGATGATCTGCCTGCCCGTATTTATGCCCATCTCAAATGCTTTAGGGTTTCATCCCATCTGGTTTGGAGTGTTGTTCCTGATCAATATTGAAATGGGGCAGTTGACCCCTCCCTTTGGAATGCTTCTTTTTGTAATGAAAGGGGTGGCTCCAAAGGATATCAAAATGGAGGAGATCATTTGGGCCGCTATTCCATACATGATCTTTGATATCCTCGTCATGGCCATAATCATCTTGTGGCCAAGGGTAGCCCTTTGGTTACCTGGTTTTTTAAAGGCTTTCTGATCTTCCTTCTCAGACGAGGGCAGGTCTTTTCAGAGATAAAGGATCGATGTCCTACACCGGTTTAAGATATCTTTTCATGATTCTTAATGCCTTCTTGGGATAGGTCTGAGCGAGCAATCCTGCGGCAAACAGAATATATCTTTCATCAACATAAAACTCCGCTTTTTTAGGCTTAAGAAGAAAATCCTCTTCAGGATCCGCCAACACACCAGCCAATATTCTTCTTGGATCAGGAGAAAAGGCAATCGGACCCCCTGTTCCGATGACTCTCGTCACGTGACTCAAATCTTTTCCGATCTGGGTGGTCATTTCTCCCATGGGGCCATAGATGACCTCCAATTTCCCGACATGTCTCTCTAAGGCTGTTTGAACAGCCATCCTGGCAAGATCAGTATCCGTGGACCATTCCTTCTGATTCTGTGGGACCCTGCTTGGTTCGGATTGAAAAGCCGAAAGGACCGATTCATCCAAAACCACGCCCTTTCCCTTTGCAATCTCTCGGAGAACATCGATGTTATATCGCACCCCTAAGTCTCCTTCCACCGTCCTCTTGGCAAAAGGCTCTGGCAATCCTCGCATCAGAACCCCACCCCTTGTGGGATGTCCCCAGGCAATCGAATTCACGTCGGTCGTTGCCCCTCCCACATCGATGACGATCAATTCTCCCCACCCCTGCTCCTCCTCAATCCCTTGGCTTAATAAGAGAGCTGCCTTTAACACCGCTACAGGAGTTGGCATCAAAATCTCTCTGATGTACTGTTTGGCCCTGTCAATACCCTTGGCTTTAATAATATTCTCCATAAATACTTCACGCATCGCCTCACGACACGCTTCCACCTCTAATCTCCCAATTTCAGGCATCACATTGTGAACCAATCTGAACACCTTTGAAGAGGTGCAGAACATCTCCTTAATTTCGTCATAAGCTGATTTATTCCCTGCCACCACAATCGGAGCATTAAGTTTTGAACAGGAGAGAAGATTCGCATTGTGAAGGATCGCTTTTTTATTTCCGCCATCGGTCCCTCCTGCAAGAAGGATAAGATCTGGAGAAATTCTCTCTATTTGCTCCATCTCCGATTGATTGAGCTCATAGGAGAAATGCCCAACGATCTTTGCCCCTGCTCCCAGGGCAGCCCGTTTGGCTGCCTCAGAACTTAGCTCTGGGACCAAACCGATAGAGACCACCCGAAGCCCTCCAGCCGCACTACTGCAGGCCAGAGCCCCTTCCTTCGCTCTCTCCCCTATTCCTCTCCCGATCTGATCCAAAGCCTTTTTAAGTCCAATCGTAACATCCTCTGAAACCGTAGAAGGAGATTTGACCGCAGAAATCATCTCTTCTCGCTCGATGTCGAGGGCGACCACTTTGGTAAAGGTGCTTCCAAGGTCTATTAGAATCTGGATCGGATCCTCCATGTGGAAAGATCTCCTGTTTGATGAAAAATTCGTTTTTTTCAAAAGGACCATCTCATTTTAGATCAATCTTCCCGGAGAAGAATATGATTAAAATCATAGTGTAATCTTTAAGAATATTTTATACCTAACAATGAGGTCAGGTCACAAATTATTGACTCAATCCATAATCCTCTGATCGATGAGGATGAGGGCATCATGGAACCGAGTCAGAAGCCGGTCGGGAAGAGAATAGAACTAAGAGAAGCGATTAAACGCTACGTTCAGCCAGGGATGATCCTTCATCTTTCTGGGGGAATTGGTGGGCCGAGTGCTGCCATCTGTGAAGTGATCCGGCAGTTCTGGGGGAAAAAACCGGGATTTACACTGATTCAGAGCACCTTAGCAGGTCACTCCATTCATCTCATTTATGGCAATTTGGTGAGCAAATTAATATTCTCAGCTTGTCCCCCTGATGTGACGGGTTCTATGCAACCCAGTCGAATCCTTCAAAAGGCCATCGAAGAGAATCATATGGAGATAGAGAATTGGTCCCTCTGCTCACTTCAACAAAGATTGATGGCAGGAGCCATGGGACTTCCTTTCATGCCCACTCGCTCTATCTCTCACAGCACCATGGCCTTAGAAAATGTCCACGCCTTTCAAGAGATTGAAGATCCTTTCAAATCAGGAGAGAGAATTGGCCTGGTCAAGGCCCTTACCCCTGACCTTTCGATCGTTCACGGGTGCATGGCTGATGTGAATGGCAATACCATCCTTGCTGCTCCTGTGGGAGATGATCTTTGGGGTCCTTTATCCAGCAGAAATGGGGTATTGGTCACCGTCGAAAAGATTGTAGAAACAGAGGTGATTAGAGAATACTCTGGTCTTGTCAAAATCCCAAGTTTTAAGGTCAAAGCCGTTTCAGAAGCCCCCTTTGGAGTCCATCCCTTTTCGCTTTTTATTTCCGGAATTTCGATGGTTGAATCTTATGGACAGGACCAAGATTTTCTAATGGACCTCCATCAGGCCTATAGAAATGATCGGCTCGATGACTGGTTAAAAGAGTGGGTGATGGAATGTCCAACCCATAACGATTATATAAAAAAGATGGGTGATCAAAGAATCTCAAAACTCAAAGAAAGAGGCCTTTCCTCCTTCCGAGAAGGACCACCCTCAGATCGCCTCTCCCCTCGAGGGATCATGGATGGAATATCCATGATGGCTATTGTTCTTGCCAGAGAGGTGATCAAAAGCGTCCATACTGCAAGACATAAAACCCTTCTGATCGGTGGAGGGTCTCGTACCCTGGGTGGGTGGATGGCTTACCATTGGCTGAGGAACGAAGGGGTGGAAGTGGAGCTGATTATTGGAAATGGACAGATTGGTTGCGTTCCAAAACGAGCAGAAGGGATCATGGCCAACATAGAATTGATGCGTACTGCAACCATGTTAACCGATGTGATTACGACCCATGGGGTCTTTGTGGGTGGGGGTCATAATGAGTGTCTGGCTGTGCTTGGGGCTGGACAGATTGATCCCTATGGAAATATCAACTCGACAAGGGGCAGAGAGGATCGATTCCTGGTGGGATCAGGGGGAGGCAATGATGCCGTCAATGCCAGAGAAGTCATTGTGGTGATCGAACAGTCACGAGATCGCTTCGTTGAAAACCTCCCTTACATCACTTCCCCGGGTCACCATGTGAGGACGGTGATTTCAACGATGGGGATTTTTCGAAAGACCGATCCAAAGGGAAGGCTCATACTGACATCCTGCTTTCCTCATCCAGAGTTTCCTACCTTGGAGGAGAGAATAAGGCATCTCCAGGATCATTGTGGCTGGCCTCTCCAGATAGCGGAACCTGTGGAGGAAATCACCCCCCCCAATGAAGAGGAGTTGAGGTTACGACAATGGCTGCTTTACCCCACCTCCTCCTGAGGGGAGAAGGTGACCTGAAAAAGGTCTGTTCGATCGAAGGTAGATCGAGGGTTGGTCATGGGCCTTTAATATGGAGGAAAGGAGAGATGGATGAATGGGCCTCTTCAAGGGATTCGGATCATTGAATTTGCTGGTTATCTGAGTGCTCCCTCGGCTTGTTACATGTTAGGAGATTTAGGAGCTGAGGTGATCAAGATAGAGGATCGAATCAAAGGAGATCCAGTAAGGGGGATGTCCTCCTACTTTGGGGGTTCACTATTCTTGCCAGGGGGCATCAATATTCTCTTTGAGACCGCAAATAGGAATAAGAAAAGTATCACCCTGGACCTAAAAAAAGAGAAGGGAAAGAAGATCCTCTACGAATTGATCAAACAATCCGACGTCTTTTGCACCAATTATTCAAAAGGGGTCTGCCAGAAATTGGAAGTAGATTATGAAAGTCTGAAAAAGGTCAATCCCAAATTGATCTATGCCATCGCCACAGGCTATGGCTCCCAAGGCCCAGAAAGCGGAAAAAGGGCCTTTGATCCCATTGCTCAGGCCCGATCAGGAATCATGTATTCCATCGGTGAACCGGAGAGTCCTCCCTCCCAGATCAATGGGCCTGTCTTTGACCAAATGACTGGAACCTTGTTGGCCTATGGGATCTTGGCCGCCCTGGCAGCAAGGGATCGGCGGGGGATCGGCCAGCAGGTCGAGGTCTCTTTACTCGGATCAGGAATCCATTTACAAGCCTACAATGTCAACATTGCCACCTTAAGGGGAAGGCCATTGGCAAGGACTTCGCGAAGGACCCTTAAGAATCCTTTAGCCAATTATTTTCAATGTTCGGATGGGAAATGGCTAATCTTCTCTGAAGCCCAGTCCGATCGCTTTTGGCATCCCTTCTGTAATGCCCTCGGAATCACCCATCTGGAAAAGGATCCGAGATTTGCAACGGCGGAGGATCGAAGAAAGAATTTTCAAGAGATCACCCATTTGATTGAAGAAGTCTTCAAGACCAAACCCCGAGAGGAATGGATCAGAATCTTTCAGGAAAAGGGGGAAGGAATCTCCTTCTCCCCCATTCTGGATCTATCTGAGCTTTCTTCAGACCCACAGGTTTTAGAAAACGGTTACATCTCTGAGGTGGAACATCCCACTTTGGGGAAGGTGAAGGTTGTGGGTATCCCGGTAGCCTTTAGCGAGACTCCGGTGAGGGTGAGGGGATATGCGCCCAACTTTGGAGAGCATACAGAGGAGGTCCTTTTAAACCTCTATGGCTATACCTGGAAAGAGATTGAAAAGCTAAAAGAGGAAGAAGTCATTTAAAAAGAATCTGGGAGATGGAGGAGGGAATGAAAATTAAGATCAGGAACAAACGGATCGATGAAGATCGATTCTTAAAAATGAGGGAGGAGGTCCTTTCCCTCTGGCCAACTGGCAAGGAGGTAAACCTTGAGGAGGCCATCGAATATCAGAGAAATCTTCCTGAAAGTAAGAGTTTCTTCAAGGTGACTGAAAAATTACGTCGAGAGGGAAAGACCGTGGTCTTTCCAAGGGCAGGAACGCCCATTCTTGAGGAGGAGATCAAACTCTGTAGAACTCTGGTGGAATCAGGGGTTCCCCTGATCCCCGTGACCACCGATAGCTACACCCGATCCCTACAGCTTCGGAAGGTTCAAGAAAGTTTGGAGGAAAGCATTCGTGTAGGTCGACCCATGCTCAACGGATACCCCTTAATCAATCATGGGGTAAA
>JBBIRT010000096.1:0-12140 GCA_037441725.1 Deltaproteobacteria bacterium
ACCCGGCCGAAAGGTAGGAGGGAGCTGGAGGTTTAAAAAGGATGCCTTAGATGCATGGCTTTCTGGTCGAGAGAGCCTCACCCTCAAAGAAAAAGGTTGATCTATGGAGAACAGAATTTTAGTCGTTGATGATGAAAAAGAGATCCGTGAATTTCTCAATAAAGCTCTCAGTCGGTTAGGGGGATATCAAGTAGAACTGGCAGAGACAGGGGAAGAAGCCCTCCAGAAAATGGAGAAGGAGCGATTCGATCTTGTTTTGACCGATTTAAAAATGCCCAAGATGGATGGGCTTCAATTGATCACAGAGATTTCAAGATCAAAACCCGAAACCCTAACCATGATGATGACAGGTCATGGGACCATCGATTCAGCCATTGAGGCAATGAAACAGGGGGCAAGTGACTATCTCATGAAACCCCTCAATCTTGATGAGTTATTGGTTAGAATCCGTAAGGTCTTAGAAGAGAAGCAACGATTTGTCAGGCTCAAGGATTTCGTTGATCAACTTGAAAAGGCCAATCAAGAATTGAGAAGGATTGATGCCATGAAATCAGAATTTGTCTCCATTGCCTCCCACGAGTTGAGAACGCCCCTTGCAGCCATCAAGAATGCTGTTCAGTTGATCCTGACAGGAAAGACCGGAGAGATCAATGAGAATCAGGCAAAGTTTCTCTCGATGGCTGAGCGAAATATCAATCGGCTCACCAACATCCTTAACAACCTTCTCAATCTTTCGAAAATTGAGTCTGGAAAAATAGAATTAAAATTTAAAAGCCTCTCTATAAAAGATGTCATTGAATGGACCACTTCCTCCCTCAGACCCCATGCAGAGGCAAAAACGGTTCAGATTGAGGTGTCCATTCCTGAAGAACTTCCTCCGGTTTATGGAGATCATGAGAAGATTGAACAAATCCTGACAAATCTGATCGGGAACGCCATTAAATTCACTCCTGAAGGTGGGAAAATCTTAGTCTCCGCGAAGCTCCAGTGTAAGGAGGAAAAAGAAAATCTTGTAGAGAAGATAGCCATCTCGGTCAAAGATACGGGGATCGGAATCCCTCCAGAACATCTGGAGGCCATCTTTGAGAAATTTCATCAGGTAGAAAATTCATTACATCGATCCGTAAGCGGAACAGGATTGGGTCTGGCCATCACCAAAGGATTGGTTGAAGCCCATCAAGGAAAGATCTGGGTGGAAAGTGAGGTGGGAAAAGGAAGCACCTTTACCTTTACCTTACCTGTGGCAAGCGATGAGAGGAGGGATCCTCACTTTCGTTTTATCCTTGACAAAGAATTCCAAAGGGTCCAGGAGAACGGTGCTCCCCTTACCCTCTTTCTGATTCAGGTGCCAAGTAAAAATGGTAAGTTTGAAGAGGATTTATTTAATCGGTTGGAGGAAATGGTGAAGGGATGTCTCTGTAGAAAGGCAGATATCTTACTGAGAAGAGAAAAGGATAAAATATTGGCTGCTCTATGTGAGGCAAACTTAAAAGGAGCACAGGTGATCCGCCAGCGGATTGAAAAAGAGATTCAAAACCCAAAAAATTACGAACAAAATTCCTGCCCTTTTATCAAAATCGGAATGGCTACTTTTCCTGAAGAGGCCCTCTCAAAGCAGGAACTCTTCAGGTTAGCCAAGGAAAGATTAGGAGGTCAGAATGAACCCGAAGAAAATCTTGATTGTGGATGATGAAGTCGATTTGGTGGAAACCCTTCGTTTCCCCTTAGAAATGGAAGGTTTTAATGTCCTGGTTTCTCATAACGGGGAAGATGCCTTAACCCTGGCCAGAAAAGAGACCCCAGATCTTATCCTTTTGGATCTGATGCTACCCAAACTGGACGGTTACAAAGTATGCCGTTTATTGAAATTTGATGAAAGGTACAAACATATTCCCATCCTCATGTTGACGGCTAAAACCCAAGAAAAGGATAAATTGCTTGGGATGGAGACAGGGGCGAATGAATATATCACCAAACCCTTTGATATGGATCAGTTAATCGAAAAGGTGAAGACCTATCTGAATAAGTAGGTAAATCCATGCCGACTTTTAAATATCGAGCCAGAGATAGGTCAGGAAGGGCAATGACAGGTACAATTGAGGCCCCAACCCTGGAAATGGCTGGAAATCATCTCTATCAGACCGGGGTTCTCCCTATTTCGATTGAGGAAGAGACCTCCTCTTTGTCCCTTGATCTATCAGATTTTTGGAAGCGATTTAAAAAGGTAAAACCTGAAGAGCTGATCATTTTCAGTCAACAACTTTCAACCCTCTATAAAGCAGGTTTGCCTTTGCTTTCTGGGTTGAAGGGTTTGAGGGATCAAACCTCCAATCCAAAATTTAAAAAGATCCTTGAAGAGATGAGTCATCAAATCGAAAATGGAAATACCCTGTTTGGATCGATGTCAGCCCATCCAGATGTATTTCCAGTGGTCTATATCAATATGGTTCGAGCAGGTGAAACCTCAGGGAGACTGGGTGAATCCCTCGATCGATATGTCATCCTCGCTGAACGTGAATTGAAGAGTAGACAGAAGGTTAAAGAGGCAACCCGCTATCCAAAAATTGTTATCCTCTCTGTCATCATTGCTTTTGCTGTATTGCTTACCTTTGTCATCCCAAGGTTTGTTCAAGTCTTTGCAAGATTTAATACCCCCCTTCCCCTCCCCACCCGGATGATGATTGGAATCAATCATTTGGTTCACCATTACTGGTATCTCTTACTTTTTATGATCGTACTCCTACCCATCCTTTTGAAACGATATATTAAAACAGATAAGGGAAAGACCTTCTGGGATCGGCTTAAAATTCGAATTCCTGTTTTAGGCCACCTATTCTTGATTGCAGGTTTGTCTCGGTTTACCCATACCTTTGTCATGTTATATAAAAGTGGAATCCCAGTCCTTCAGACCCTTGAGATCACTTCGAAAGTTGTCAATAACGTCATGATCTCCCAATCCATCGAAGATATCATCCGCCAGGTAAGAGAGGGAAGGAGCCTTGCAGAGGCCATGAAGGAGAGTGGGAAATTTACTCCCCTGGTGATCCAGATGGTAGGAGTTGGAGAATCTACAGGGACATTGGATGAGATGTTGGGACGAATTACAGAATATTACGATCTGGAATTGGAAAATGCGATCAAAAAGATGACCACCTATATCGAACCTGCATTAACATTGTTTATGGGGATGGTCGTTCTTTTTTTAGCATTGGCAGTCTTTTTACCCTGGTGGAATATGGCCTCAATGTTCAAGTAATTCTTGAGGGACAAAGATGACATTCATCGTTGTTTCATTGAACGTTTTTAGGGTTCTAAAACATAGGACTAAAGGAATCAAGGAGCCACGGAAACCCTTGGCCCCTTTAGGTTTCACTTTAATTGAGTTGATCATCATCATCACGGTCATCGGAATTTTGGCCGCCATCGTGCTACCCAGAATGGATTTTGGTGCAATCACTTCCAGAACTTCAGTCGATGGAGCTGCCCATATGATCGCCTCTGATATTCGGTATGCTCAGGAGTGTGCCATGGCCACCCGAAGTTCAAAAACGATCATTTTTTCTGGAGAAAATTCTTACTCTTTTTCTCCTTCAAATCCATTGGACCCTTCAGGGAAACTTCCAAGCGGAATAACCACGAGTGTTCTAACCCTCACCTTTAACTCCCTTGGAGAGCCGACCACAGATGGGGGCAGTTCTGTGACGGTCTCTGATGGGATCAATACAAGAATTATTACGATTGTGAATTATACGGGGAAGGTGAATATTTCGTGAATAAAAAAGGGTTTACCCTTATGGAAATGATCATTTTGATTGTCATGACAGGTATTCTCCTGCCTGCCATCATTGTACCATTTGCAACAGGGGTGAAAGGGAGTGGAAAACCTGAAATGGTTACAAAAGCCATGTTTTTAGCTCAACAGAGGATGGAGGAATTGATGAAGTTTGATTATAGTCGGCCAGAGCTGACCCCAACTAATCTGACTCCATGTCCAACTCCACCTCCAACTGGCTACCAATGGCAATTTGAGATCCTTTATGTGCCGTATCATGACCTCATGGCCGCTGGTTCAGTGAATCCTCCTGATACTGGATATAAACGTATTCGAGTCCGTGTGACCGATCCAGAAGGAACCCACTATGACGTTTACGCCTTGGTTACAAATTTCCCTAACTAAAGGGTGTAAGAGGGATAAAGGAAATCCATATAATAAATTACTCAAATCCATAAGCCCTCGAATCAAAAAACCCTGTCCAAAGGGTTTCACCCTGATTGAGATGGTTGTGGTAATCGTCATCTTATCCATTGCCTCAGGGATTACCATTAAATTTTTGGTTGATGGTTTTAGAATCTACACCATGACCATTAATCAAAAGACTCTTTTAGACGAAGGGAAATTAGCATTGGAGAGAATGTGCAGAGAGATTCGGGATGCAAGAAACATCCTTGGAACTACCCCCTCTTCCATCGCATTCACAAGGACCAATTCAACTCCTGGTGGGGATGGGGCGAGTGAAAGGATCAGATTTGATCTAAGTGGCACTACATTACGGAAGGTGAAAGGGGTGGATGCCAGCGGAAACGGAGGAACTCCTTATTCCCTGGCTGATCACATAACATCATTTAATGTAACCAACACATCAAATGAGATTCTGCTTCAATTGACACTTCAAAGGCCGAGTGGTGAGAATGTGACCTTGCAGACAAAGGTTTATCCAAAAAATCTTGATAAAGACCCGACCCGTACCTATAAGAACTTCTTTCAGAATTGGGAGGAGGAGGTTCAGTAAAATTCTTAGTCTCTTTTCAGATAGGCAAATAGTGATGATTTTCAATTTGGAGTTGAAGAAATTGGCTTTCAAACATATCCATCTACTTAACTCAAAAGGGATCTCTATTTTATTTCTGGTCATGGCCATGCTGTTAATAGTCATGATCGGCTATGTCTTCTCATACCTTATCCCTGCCAAACAGAAATCTATTTCCTTTGTTCTCCAATCCACCCAAGCATTCTATATCGCTCAGTCAGGAGTTGAATTTGCAGTCCGTTATGCTGCGGATAATGGATTGGGATCATTGGACGGATTGACGAGAACCCTTGGGCAGGGAAGTTTTTCTCTGACCTATAATAGCACCACGGATACGCTCATCTCTTCTGGCGCTGTTCCTACCGGTACGGAGAGAAGAAGAATCCGTGTATCAAACTTTAGCCAATTCTTACAACCCGCAATCATCCTGGATCCTGATTCTGAAACCCCTTGTTGGCAAACTTCAAATCAGGTGGTGATTTTCTATATAAAAAATATTAGCACAGCGCCGATCACAATAAACGCATTTTCCGCGAGTTGGTCTCAAAGTCACAATACAAACTTACGGAGAATCTACATGTTAGACTATTTTTGGATTATCCCTATCTGGTATCAAAGATATTGGGGAAATTATCAATTGGAGAGCCCTCCTCCCATTGCTAATTTTACAAGTAATCAAACCATTGATCCTGGTGAGGTGATCCCGGTGGCCATATTCTGGCAACATCAAAGGGTATCAGGAAATATTGAAATTACTTTTTATAGTACGACTGGTGGAAGCTACCTCATCTCACCTCCATTAAACCCTGACCATACTTGTAATACAATTCCATGGGGGGTGGGATATCCTTTCTAAACATAGAGGGGATGAAAGCTTTGTTTAAGAAAATCAAATTCAGGGAATATTGATATGCAAGAAATCATTGGTTTGGACATTGGTTCTCATTCGATGAAGTTGGTTGGACTCAAGATGACCTCCAAGGGGCCTTTCCTCACCCGTATAGGAATGAAGGAAATTCCACCTGATCAGAAGGAAAAGGATGTCAAGGCCTTTTCCGAAATTCTTAAAACCCTTGTGAAGGAAGTCAATCTTAAAACCAAAAAGGTCCATTTAGTGGTATCAGGTTCAGGAATTCAAGTCAAACGTCTCACCGTTCCATCTCTTCCAAAGACCGAGTTAAAAGAAGCCGTACGCTGGGAGATTAAAAACTCCCTTCCCTTCCCTGTTGAGACAGCCCAGATTGACTTTCATACTTTAAATGAATATGTGGAGGATCATATTAAGAAACTTGATCTCCTTGCAGTCGCCTGCCCAAAATCGATGATTGATCAAACCCTATCCATAGCTATGGCTGCTGGGCTTCAGCCTGTACATCTCGACATAGGCCCTTTTGCCCTCTGGAATCTTCTTCTGACCTGGAATCAAATTAAAAAGGAAGAAATCACAGGGGTTGTTGATCTTGGAGCAGAAAAAACAGGAATCTATATTTTCAAGGACAGGACTTTGCAATTCAGTCGGGAAGCCACCCCCGCCGGATCAGACCTTACCAGAGCGGTGATGGAAGGAATTGGTTCTGAGGGAGAATCTGGAGTTCTCTTTGAACGAGCAGAGCGAATAAAGCAAGAGATGGGCATACCTTTAGATTCATCAAAGATATCCTTTCTCGTACGACCTGTGTTGGAAAAAATAGTGATGGAGATAGGTCGATCCCTCGAATATTATAGAAGTTTATTTAACGAAGAAAAGATTGATAGACTCATTCTTACAGGGGGAGGGGCCAATTTAAAAAATATGGGGACCTATCTTTCCCATGAGCTTCACCTGCCTGTAGAATCTCTGAATCCCCTTGAGAGGATCCTTTTTGATCCCAAGCAGGTTGATACTGAATCCCTCAAACCGATAGGCTCAACTTTCACGATTGCCATAGGGATTGCAACGGCTCAACCAAAACGAATTGAACTTCTCCCTCTTAGGGAGCCTCTCCTATCGAAGACAAAAGTGGTAAAGTCAATCTCTGTCTTGATTCCTGGAGTCGTATTGCTAATCTTTTTGACCATCATAGGGTATATGAACGCACAATTACGTACCCTCCAGAGAGAAAGGGATGAAAAAATGGTAAGCATAAAAGACCTCGATGGTCTTCAACAAAAAATGAGACTTCTTAAGGAAAAAGAAATTAAGATCAAGGAAAATCTTTCTTTATTCCCATCATCAATCATGATCTCTATCCCATACCAGGAAATTTTAAAAGAGATCAGTAACCAATTGCCAGACCATGCAACCCTGACCCTTCTCTCAATCCAGCCTAAAGCAAAATCCCCAAGAGGAGAGGATCCATCAGATGAGGGGAAGGAAATCCATTTATCAGGCCTTGTTTTCGGAAGCGAGACGAATTGCCTTACCTCCTTGGCCCTTATCATTGAACGACTTGAGAAATCCTCGTTCTTTAAAAATGTAAGATTAATCTCGACGGATGAAAATAAGCTATACAATCGTAATAGCGCTGAATTTAATATCAGATGCGACATCCATAATGATGCCCTGAGGGAGGAAAGAAACAGACCATGAATTTAAAAAATAGGGAAAAGATCATGATCGTCTTGGCAGGGGTCGCCATGGCCATCTGGGTATTTGATCAATTCTATTTAACCCCACAAGGCCGTAAGATAAAGAACCTCAAGAATGAAATCAAGATTGCCGATCAAAAAATTAATGAACTCCTCTTGATCGGAAAAGGCGTAGAAACCATAGAGAGGGAGATTGAACGTCAAGAAAAAGAGCTTAAGAGGTTAAGTGACCGCACTTTAAGGGGTGAAGAATTTAGGGCCTTCTTGAAGCATTTGGCAAAAGAGAGTGACCCTGGTCAGATGAAAGTCATCTCAGTCGTTCCCCAGGAAGAAAAAGTCTCCATTTCTGAGGATAAAAGGGAAGCTCCCCAAAAATACAGAAAGGTCAATATTCAGATGGTCCTCCATTCAACCTATTTTAAATTAGGAACCTATCTGAAGGGGATTGAGGAGCTCCCCTTCCTTATTCATGTTGAGAACCTCCAGATTGAAAAGGGCGAAGAAACTCAACCTCTTTTAAAGGTTACCATTAAGCTAACTATTTATATTCCAGGAGAAATAGAAGAGATTAAAGGAACGGAAGGATTAACGAAAAGATCATAAGAGGAGAGGTAGTGAAACGATATAAAAAGATTATTTCTTTTTTAATCCTCACCATCGTTTTGGTAGGTCTTGAGGTTAAATGGCTCAATCCTATTGAGGCATTCGGACAATCCAAAGAGAAGAGCAATCTATCTCAAAGAAGCCGAAGGGATCCCTTTTCCCTCCCCCCAGGGGTCCATCTTCTCTCTGAAATGACCATGACTCCAGAAACCAAGAAGACCTCTTCAAAAACCGAAGGCAAACTCATTGAGATGCCTCCCTCTTTGAAAGTCAATGCGATTTTAATCGGTGACCATATTCGGTTGGCAATGATCGACCGCCATATTGTTACCATAGGGGATTGGATTCATAACGAAAAGGTCATCGATATTGAAAAAGATCGAGTCATCTTAGGAAAAGGAGATCAAACAAGGGCTCTCTTCTTAGCTCAAAGTCCAGTTCTATTAACGGTTGAGGATTGTCCCCCACTTTCCACCAAAGGAGAAATGATAAGGGGCATGGGAGAAAAAAGATGAGACTTAAGATATTCTTTACCCTATATCTTATTCAACTATTGATTTTGGGATGTGCCACGGCTCCAAAAAAAGAACGAGCCAAGTTAGCTCCTCAGACAGTGGATGTCACCCAACCTCAGCCAACCCTTGAAGAGGAACTAAAAGAAATCGTCCTTCCACAGATGGAGGAGGTGAAAAAAATTCCTGAAAAACTTTTTTCTTTATATGCCAGGGACTCAAACCTCCAGGACATCCTTTTAGCCCTATCTAAGGAAAGTGATTTAAACATTGTCCTTGATCCTGAATTGAGTGGAAAGGTCACTGTTGATTTGAAACGGGTCACCTTGAGGGAAGCCCTCGATGCAATCCTCTACCCCTTGGGATGGCATTATCAGATTGAAGGGAAATTTATAAAAATCTTAAGACCCCAGATGGAGACCCGACTCTTTTCGCTCAATTACCTGGCTACCCGAAGGGGAGGAAAAAGAGAAGTCTATGCCAGTACCAGTACAGGCGGAGGTCTACAGACGAGCACCCTCCCTGGTCAACAGACTGCCCTCAGTCCAGGAGGAAGCAGAGCAGGATACACTGATCTGGTCAGTGTTGATGAGGTTGATTTATGGAAAGAGATTCAAAAGGGATTAGAGGCCCTCATTTTTGGATCGGTTGAGGAAAGAGAGGTTTCTTCAGAAAGTGAAAAAACCACTTGGACCAGAACCGATCCAAAGGGCAAAAGGCTTGTGATTAATAAATCAACAGGAATCATCCTGGTAACGGATTATCCAGTTAATTTAAATAGGGTTGCCTCCTACCTTGAATCAACAGAGGGAAGCTCACAGAGACAAGTGACCATCCAGGCCAAAATCATGGAGGTCATCCTTTCGGATGAACATAAGGAAGGGATCAATTGGAAGGTCATTGAAGGACTTCCACGTTCGATCAATCTTGCCTGGGGACTGACCAATAAAAGTGGGACGACAGGTTATCCTGGAAGTAGTACGGGATATACTGCAGTGGATAGCTCCACAGGGACCACCATCGATACTCCAGGAATCTTTAAAATCAAACCTTTCGGAGGGATTCTTGCAATCGGGGCAGCAGGATCAGAAGTGGCCCTTTCGGACATCATGCAGGCCATCTCTGAACAGGGAGATGTGAAGATTCTATCAAGTCCAACCATTTCCACTCTTAACAACCAAAAGGCCATGATCCGAGTTGGAAACCAGGATGTCTTTTTCATTACCGGTGCGGTGGCAACACAAAATACAGTGACTCAGGTAATCCAGCCCATGACGATTGATATCGGAATTCTGCTGGATGTCACCCCCCAAATTGCAGAAGACGGAACCATCATCATGAACATCCATCCCAGTATTACCGATAAAACAGGTGAAAAGACTACACCGGATGGAAAATCTACTTTTCCTCTACTGAGCGTGAGGGAGACCGATACCACTGTAAGGGTCAGAGATGGACAGACCATTATCATTGCTGGTTTGATGCAGGAGAAGAATGAGGAATCTTATATCGGTGTCCCCCTCTTAGAATCGATTCCAATTTTAGGAGGTGCTTTCCGATATAAAACGAATAAGAAAAGGAACTCAGAACTGGTGATCATGATCACCCCTACCCTTCAGGTGGGTAAGAAATTGGAGAAATAGAAGGAAAGGAATCGTATGCTCCTGGATTTCAATGATCCAAACGAGGACTTTAAATTTTAACCCTTTTGGAGAAAGCCATGTACCAAGACTTCTATGGGCTCAAAGAAAAGCCATTTTCCTTAACTCCAGATCCTCAATATCTCTTTCTTAGTGAAAGTCATCGGACTGCCATTGAATCTCTTCATTATGGGATTGAGCAGAGGGAAGGGTTTATCATCATCACAGGAGACATTGGAACCGGAAAAACGACCATCTGCCGAGCCTTTTTAGAGAAGTTAGACAGGAGGGTGAAGACCGCTGTCATTTTCAACTCCCTCCTCTCTGAGGGAAAGCTCTTGGAGTCAATCCTTCAGGATTTTGGTTTCCATCCAAGAGGGAGAACAAAACATGATATGATCCACACCTTGAATCAGTCACTCCTTCAATTATCCTATCAGGGAGAAAACGCGGTGCTGATTATTGATGAGGCTCAAAATCTCTCAATCCCTGTCCTGGAACAGATCCGGATGCTTTCCAACTTAGAAACGGATAAAGAGAAATTGCTTCAAATCATTTTATTCGGTCAATTAGAGTTAGATCAAAAGCTCAAATCCAATAAATTGAAACCATTGAATCAAAGGATTGCCATTCGCCACCAGCTTCGCCCCCTCACCTTTAAAGAGATGGAGGCATACATTAATCAAAGGTTAATGGTAGCAGGGGCTCAGGGAAGCATCACCTTTTCCAAGTCTGCTCTGAAAGAAATCTATAAATTTTCAAATGGGATTCCGAGACGAATCAATCTCCTTTGTGACCGGGCCCTCTTGGGAGGATTCGTTGAACAAACTCATCAGATCAATAAATCTATCATCTTTAAAGCCAAGGATAGCCTCTTAGGGAAAGAGAGGGATAAGAAACCCTTCATTCTTTCGACCTTACCCAATCAATGGATTCCATTGCGTATATCCCTCTGGTCCTTCCTGATCTTTCTCATCATCAGTTGCATATTTTTAAACCAAAGTTATCTCTCTTCAATCCTGAATGCCAAAACTCTACTTTTTGGAAAGATTCGATCTGTCTCGGTTATGGCCTTAGAAGGGGGTAGGGTTCAGGATCCGCAAAATAAGGATGCTTCGAAGGATTCTGAGGAGGCTTCTCAGGAGGGTTTAAGATGAGCCTGATCATTGATGCCCTTAAAAGGGCTCAACAGCTTCGACTCCAAGGACCTGAAGGATCCTTGATTCCCAATCGTCCGTACTTTTTTAGGGAAAACAGAAGGGATCAAAAGAAGCGATTCATCATGATCGCTATCTTTCTCATCAGTCTTTCTATCATCTTCCTCTTACTTCTAAGACCTTCTTCTCCACCCCCAGCTCAAACTCATCAAGTGGCTTTGGCCGTGGGGGAAAAACCTTTAATTCCTGAGATGGCACCTCCTCCTTCTGGATCTCAACCCGATGTGAAAAATGTGTCACCAGGGGAAATTCTATTTAGAGAGGAACAAACGTCTTATCCCATTGACCCTCCACAGGAAATAAAACCTCCTGAAAGAGAGAAATTGAGTGAGCTTATTAAAAAAGAAAATCTCCATGATACCCCTCTTCTTCCTTTGTCCGCTCCATCAAAGACTCCCTTAGAAGAGGAGCCCTCCTCCAAATCAATCGGTGTAAAGCAAGAAGAGAAAAGGGATCATTCTTTTAGGTTGAACACCCTTAACCACTTCAATGATGGGGTGCGCTATTTTAATCAAAAAGAATATTTTCAGGCGATCCAGGCCTACCAAAAGGTGATTGATCAAGATCCAAGCTATGTAGAGGCCTATAACAATATCGGGATCACCTATCAAAAGATGGGAGAGGTGGAAAAGGCCTTTGAGGCTTACCAAAAAGCGATTGAGATCAACCCTAACTATGAGAAAGGATATCACAATCTCGGCACCCTCCTTCTGCTCCAAAACCGTTATGAGGAAGCAGAGGAGGCCTTCCATAAAGCAATAAGGATCAATGCCAACAATATTGAAAGTCATC
>JBBIRT010000097.1:0-12081 GCA_037441725.1 Deltaproteobacteria bacterium
CTCCTCTGGCCAGCACCCCCATATGGCCTCCTACACATGGACCACAGGTGGGAGGACTGATGACGGCTTTGGCATCGATGAAGATCTCTATCAATCCTTCTTTCAAGGCTTGGCGATAAACCTCAGGCGTTGCAGGAATGATGATAAGGCGAACATAGGGAGCAACCCTTCTCCCCCGAAGGATTTGAGCTGCTGTCCGGAGGTCTTCTATTCTTCCGTTAGTACAAGACCCAATCACCACCTGATCAATAGTAATCTCGCCCACTTGGCTGATAGGTCTAACATTGCTAGGAAGAGAGGGGAAGGCAACCTGAGGTTCTATTTGGCTCACATCGTATTCCTTGACCTTGACATAGACCGCATCTTGATCACTCTTAAAGAGTGGATAAGGCCTCCTCGCCTTGCCGAGGAGAAATGTTTCAGTGATTCGATCAGGTTGAAAGATTCCATTCTTTGCCCCTGCCTCGATTGCCATATTAGCCATGGTCAACCTACCCGAGATTGACATTCGATGGACCGCTTCACCTGTAAATTCCATTGCCTGATACAACGCTCCATCTACGCCCAGATCTCCAATGGTATACAGAATAAGGTCCTTGGCTTCAACCCATTTCTTGAGCTCTCCATAATAGACCAATTTGATCGATTCAGGAACCTTGAACCAGAGCCGGCCAGTCAATATGGCCGCCGCCAGATCACTGCTTCCTACTCCTGTGGCAAAGGCACCCAATGCCCCATATGTGCAGGTATGGCTATCTCCTCCTACAATGACCTCTCCGGGGAGAACCAGTCCCCTCTCGGGTAAGAAGGCGTGAGCAATTCCCATCTCCCCCACTTCGTAGTAGTGAGAAATGTTATACTTCTTTGCGAATTCTCTCATTCGCTTACATTGCTCAGCAGCTCGAACATCTTTGTTTGGAGTGAAGTGATCCGGGATAAGAATAATCTTCTCACGATCAAATACCCTATCCGCTCCAATCCTTTCTAACTCTTCAATGGCCAGGGGCATAGAGAGGTCATGTCCCATTACTAAATCGAGGGTAGCACTAACCAGTTCTGGATGAACCTCTTCAAGTCCCGCATGGGAGGCCAGAATCTTCTCTGTGATGGTCATCCTCATCTTAAGGCCTTTCCTCCAAGATTTTCTCTTCAAGATCCCTATATCGCTTTAGCCCTAAAAAGTTAAGAAGCTCGTCAAATGGGACTCCCCCATGTGCTCCCTCTTTCATGAATCCATTCCTCTTCAATTCCATTAGCTTCTCCTTGATCGCTACGTAGGAAGCGGTGAGGGAAATAGGGGGATAGATGGCAATGGAGTATCCCATCTCTTCATACCGCTTATAATGTAAGACCGGGGTTTTGGGAGCGATGTTGATCAAAACTGGACCTTTAATCAGTTTTGGAATCTTTTCCAATTCATCGAGGGTAGTTGGAGCTTCCACAAAGATAACATCCGCCCCTTCTTCCAGATATCGATTCCCTCTACGAATGGCCTTATCGAATCCTTCTGCTGAAATGGCATCTGTTCTTGCAATGAGAACCAGATCCTGGTCTTTTCTGGATGCCACCGCTGCTCTGATCTTTGCAACCATCTCATCGGTAGAAATGAGCCGATGCCCCTCCATATGACCACAACGTTTGGGAGAGACTTGATCCTCAATATGAATTCCTGCCACCCCTGCCTTCTCATATTCCTCAATCGTCCGGATCACATTAAGATGGTTACCATAACCGGTATCTGCATCGGCAATCACTGGGATTCCAACTGCGTCAGATATTCTTTTGGCATTTCCCACCATCTCTGTTAGGGTAAGCAATCCAATGTCTGGGACACCATAGATAGAGGCTGCTGTCCCAAAACCGCTCATATATACGGCTTTAAACCCCACCGCCTCAATTAATTTTGCGCTTAAGGCATCAAAAGCTCCAGGGGCAACAAGAAGTCTTTTACGCTGGATCAGTCTTCTCAATCGGGTTGTCTGTTTCATCTTCTCTCTCCATCCTATTTAATGAGTGATAAATTGAGTGATTCTCATCCTTTCGAACATTTTTCAAAAAGGCTTTCAGGAACATAAACAAAACCCTCCATGATCCTTCTCGATGTCCTTCCAAAAGCCGCCTTTTTCAAATGAAATCCCTCTGTCGTTTTAACCACCTCGACTTCGATGGAGATGGTCCCACTTGGATGACCAATGCAGACCGTCTTCTTTTGATGGGCTCTTGGAGAACAAACCTGATTGACAAGAGTCCCCTCGATCATGGCTGCTGCTCCTGTGCAAACCGTCCCTGTTCCTGGATAGGTCTTATGCATCTCCTGCATAAAGAAACATCTCGAAACAAAATCGATCTCCTCCGCCCTTACCCTCATTCCATCCGTAAAGCTCTGATACTCTTGGGGTTCACTCACCATGGCTATCAAAGGTAACGTAGGACTCTCCAGATAGGCCTTTTGAGGATCCCGAACAAACCCGAGCATTTTTGCCACGGTTCCACGGATGCGTTCAACCTGATCGAGTGAATCGATCAATCTTTGATCTAAAGGACCCTCGATTCCTGATAAATTCAAAACCTCGGGTTTGATGAAGCAGGTGGGGTTTCCTGCATCAACGATCGAGATTTCAATCTCTCCTATGGAAGGGATGTGGAGGGTATCGACTGGATGACCCGTAGGTAAAAGTTTTCCAGTCACCGCTCCTTCAGTCTCAGAATAATCGAGAAGAATTTTACTTCCTTTCCCTGGGACCCCATCAATGGCATACTCACCGAGATATTGAGTTTTTCCATTGTGGGTTGGAACAAAGGCCTTCAAAATCTTTCTGGTGTTTGTATTAAAAATACGTACAACTGTTTCAGGATCTGTGGGTTGGACTAATCCCTCATCGATGGCAAAGGGACCAACCCCAGAGGAGATATTTCCACAATTTCCACTAAAATCCAGTAGGGGTTTATTGATATCTACCTGACACATCGTATAATCAACGTCCGCATCAGGTCTTTTAGAAGGTGCAATAATGGCTGCCTTGCTGGTTAATGGATCCGCTCCTCCAAGACCATCAATCTGTCTCCTATCAGGACTTCCAAAAATAGCCAAGATCACCCTTTTTCTCACCTCAGGATCTTCAGGCAAATCCTTTTCATGAAAATAAACCCCCTTACTCGTTCCCCCTCGCTGAATCACGCATGGTATTTTTCGGAATCCCTTCATCTCCTTCACTCCTCCCCACAACCTCCAAGTTACCGAACCAGATCGGCTAACTGGTTGAGGTTTGAAATCTTTTCAAGTTGACCCACGGTATTAAGAATCTTTTCTCTACTGTCTCGGTTAATAAAATTCTCGGTTAATGAATGAAACTTCGTGAAAATCTCCTCTTCAGAGGCAGGATTTTCCGGATCTCCCTTTGGATAATCGACGTGGGCTCGGAAGGTTCGGCCATCCTTTAATTCTGCAATTAAGGTAGCAGGATAGGCCTTTGGATACATGGCCTCAGCCTGAGGATCAAGTTCCCAAGTCACTTTTTCAGCAAGGGCCAAGACCTCGGGATCCTTCAAGGCATCACCCCTAAACTCCTCAATTCCTGTCTTGTTCTTACAGATAGCAACCGCAATGGCCCAAGGAAGGCTGAATTGGGCATCTACATGGGTAATGGGTCTTAACTTTCGCTCCAGAGGATTGCAGAGCATTCGGATACTAAAATCTCCCACCTTCGCAATGATCCTCTTGACATCCTGTGCCCTTACCCCTTGGTGATATAAATCAAGCGCGCAATCAGCTACAGGCCCTGAGAAACGACAGCAGGCATGGACCTTAATACTGGTGTCCATCATCTCCCATTTCTTTCCAAGAGTTTCCGTAATACGGGTATAGTCGAACTGATCCTTAAAGGAAAGGGCCCGGAGGAGACCATTGGGTCCATCCAGTACGGTTCCGCTCCCAATATAATTTTTCTCGGCCAGAAGCGAGGCCATCACCCCTCCCCAGGCAGGGTGACCAGCCTGAAGCGGTTTTTGCCAGGCCCCCTCTCCTGTGCATTCTTGAGTGCCTGCTGAAAAACTTCCTGCAATCCCAAGGGCATATTTCGTCCGAGTAAGATCAAGTCCCATGAGGATAGAACAACCGGCTGCAGCCCCAAAGACCCCGCAGGTTCCTGTAGGGTGAAATCCCTGGTAGTATGATTTTCCAAGGAGAGATTCCCCCAAGCGAATCATCACCTCAAGGCCTAAGATAAAGGCCCTGAGAAACTCTTTGCCTGTCACTCCCAATTTTTCGCCAAGGGCAAAGACCGCAGGAAAAACAGCAACAGAGGGATGCATGGTACCTTCACGGTGGTCATCATCAAAATCGAAGGTGTGACCCATGGTCCCATTGATCATGGCGGCATTCATCACAGAAGTTTTAAAACCATGTGAAAAGACGGTGCTATGGGGATTTCCTCCTTCAGATTTCAACACATTAATGAGGATTTGAGCCTGGGATCCCCTGGATGCTCCAATAATGCATCCAATTACATCTATCGTATAAAATTTGACCTTCTCGATCGTTTCCCTTGGTAAATCCTCATATCGGTGGTTCACTAAAAATTCTGCTAAGATTTCTGAGATCCTCTTATCCTGACTCACGCTTAGACTCCTTTCTCTTAAAATGGATTTTTACCATCTGGAATAGTCCCTTATAAGCGAAATAACTTCATCATCTCTCCCACGTCTATCACCTCTTCAATTCCACCAATGAATTCGACAATCCTATCGACTCTTTTTTCCGGTATCCTCTTTGGAGACTGTAAGATACAGTCCTTAAATTTTTTAATACAATCATCAAAGGACATTGGTCTTTCAGGACTTCCGAGGGGAGAATCAATTTGTTTTAAAAAAACCTGCCCCCCTTTTGCCTTTATTTCTATCTTTGCAGGAGGAATTCTGTCTGCCCGGTCTAAGTGATGATCAATTTCCACGCGGATCTTTTCAGCCACTCTAAGAATTTCATGATCTTGAATGGCTGACTCTGTGAAATGCTCCATCCCTACCTTTCCCTTGGCTAGGGCCGTAGCCACTCCCCATGGAATACTGAATTGAGCCTCAACCGGATTTCTTGGTCTTCTCCTTGTCTCTAATGGCATACATAAAGCATAGTAACCCCCTTCATCACTAAACAACCTGATTTCCTCTACTTCCTCTGGTCTCACCTTCTGTTCATTGATCAATTCCAAAGTGGCATCGATATAGGCGTGAATTCCTCTACAGCAGGGATAGGGTTTAATAGAGACATTTATCCCCTCAAAATGTGTCCCCAGATCTTCTGTGAGGGTTTTGGAATGATAACCTCCTTGAAAATACATCCTATAAAGTCCCTGTTCCCCTTCAAGACAATTCTTAACTCCAGTGACTCCTTTTTCAGCCATGAGCGCAGAGGTAATTCCTGCCCTTACAGCAAATCCAGGTCCCATCCTTTTGGTATGGGCCCCTTCGATCCTACATTGGAGATTGCCGCTGCACTGATGGTAGGCAATGCCAAAGGCATTGATCATCCGATCCTCATCGAGAGCCAACAGCCTTCCGGCAGCCCCTGCTGAAGCCAGATGACCCATCAGTGTGGTGAGATGCCAGCCCTGCTTCACACGCTCGGATTGAAATCCCTTCTCTATTTTTTCATTCGATGAGGGATCATAACCAGGCCAAACGGCTAATGCCAATCGACAGATCATGTCCACCCCTAAAACGACTGCAGTGATAAATTCTCTCCCTTCCACCTGTCCTCTTCTTTCAGCCATGGCCAGACAAGAAGGGATGATGACTACTCCAGGATGCATCACTGCTGGATCATGAACATCATCATAGTCTAAGGCATGAGCCATGGTGGCATTCATCTGTGCTGCCATGGGTGCTGGTACCTTTTGGTGAGAAAGGATAATTTGACTCTCCTTCTTCCCTCCCCAATCCGAGATCATCTCGAATAGCTCTTTAACCCCAGGGGCAGAAAATCCAGCAATGGCTACCCCCATGAGATCTAACACTTCTTTTTTTGCCATCTCAATGGCCTCACGAGGTAAGTCCTCATAATGAAGTTGGGTAAAGTTTTTAACAAATTGCTCAATCGCATCCATATAACAATTTTTTTTTTGCCAACGAAATTGGCTGACCCCGTTACTGCCTATAAATAATTTTGGTAAATTTTTTAAAAAATTGGGAAAAACGATTCATATTATGATTCTCCTGATGCCCTTTTTATTTTCGTAAACCACCCTCTCATTTCATGGTAGATGGGAGCCAGAGCACGATCTCCGGAAAGATCATTAGTAAAACTAAAGTCATCACAATGGCAATGATCAATATGCTTGCTCCTTTATAGACCTTTGAAAGTTCTATCCTTCCTGCCTCACTGACCACAAAGACAATCAACCCCACAGGAGGAAAGACAAGGCCCATCATCACCATGATCGCCATGACCACCCCATACCAGATCGGATTAAATCCAAGTTGGGTGATGAGGGGGAAGGTGATTTGTAAATAAAGAAGCATGAGGGGTAGCTCATCCATGAACATACTAAAGATAAAGTAACTTAAACAGATGGCGATCATCACTACCCAACGATTGAGATTCATGGCCTGAACAGCGGTAATCACCTTTTGGGGGATCCCACTCAGGGTCATAAAATAGCCAAAGATATAGGCTCCGATCAGAACCATAAAGATCATCGCTGAGATCCGGATGGTCCCTTTAAAGGCTTGGATGGCTCCTGTCCAGGTAAGGCGGCGGAGGATCACTCCGGTCAAGCCAGCAAAAAAGGCACCAAGCCCAGCAACTTCAGTTGGAGTCGCCACTCCTGCATAGAGAAGACCCATCACGATAAAAATGAGTAAAATGCATGGCCAAATCCTATATGAACTATGCCACCGTTCTGACCAAGAGACTGGCTCAGCACGGGGAGCATCTTGTGGACGGAAAAATACCCAGAGGAGTATACATAAGATTAAAAAGATTCCAAGAACGATCCCGGGGATCACGCCTGCCAGAAGCAACTTCCCCACGGAGGTGTTGGTCATAATCCCATAAATCACAAACAGGATGCTTGGAGGAATTAAGATATCCAATGTCGCTCCAATGCTCACCACCCCACCGGTGAGGGCCTCTGAGTAACCTAAACGACGCATATTGGGGATAGCAATTTCTGACATCACCGAGGCTGCAGCCAAACTGGCTCCTGACATCGCCCCAAAGATTCCACAAGCAAAGACTGTCCCAATGGCCACCCCGCCTCGAATATTTGAAGTCCAATTCTGCGCTGCCCGATACATATCGGTAGCCAATCCACCTGAGGAGGAGAGAAAGGCCATGAGAATGAACATCGGTACCGCAGAAAGGACATAGGAGGCCACGGCATCAAAGGTTACCAACCCAACCATACTCATCAAAACTTTTAAATCGCCTGTGATGAACAGAATGCCAACAATCCCTGCCGTACCCAAAGAAAAAGCAATCGGGACGCCTAAAATAAAAAGGATTAAAAGAATGATGAAAGGATAAATCAACTCCATGGATTCCTTCTCAAATTTTATTGGTCCTTACATGCTCACGGGTTCTCCAGAAGATTCCTCCTTAAAGAGGCCTGACTTCCCTTTTTTAACGTTCCAGAGATCGAAGAAAATCAATAGGGTTAAGAAAAGAAGACCTATCGAAATCACTAAATAGGCTGGCCACAAAGGGAGACTCAACCTTTTAGTCAAATCAACAACTTCTCTGAAACGTTCAAGGTTGATCTGGGTTGCACTCACAAAGAGCAATCCAACGAATAAGATTGAAAAGGCTTGAACGAAGTATCGGATGACCAGATTCAATTTTGAGGGGAGGCGAGAGACCAAAATCGTAACTCGGATATTGGCGCCTTCCTGATAGGCATAGGTAAATGCCAAATAGACAATAAACACCATCAGATACTTTTCTGTGATCTCATAGACCCCACTGATCGGCTGGTTAAGAAAATATCTCCCCATGGCATCTGCCGCCGTAAGACAAACCATGATGAAAGTAGAGGTAATAGCCAAAATGGTAAATCCCTTCTCAATGATTTGAATCCATCGGCTCACGAGCTCTATGATGCCTCCCCTCTAAATAAAATTAGCTCCTTGATCATTTATGTTTCTCAACAAGTCCCTTTGCTGTTTCGAAGGCCTCTTTACCAGGCAACCCTGCTGCTTGCATATCAGAGATCCACTGATCAATCACGGGTTGAGTCAATCTCTGCCACTTTTTCAACTCTTCAGGACTGAGGTGATAGGTCTCCACTCCTGCCGCTTTGATCTGTTTGATGGAGTCCTCATCTTGTCGCTTCCCTGCTTCCAGATAGTTCGATTTTGCATTTTTATTAAGTTCTTCCATGACGAGCTGAACATCCGGCGGTAAAGCTTCCCATGTCTTTCGAGACATCAGGACGATATTGGCCCCTGAGGAAATGGGATAGCCCCATAGGGTGTATTTCATGATTTCATAAAGTTTAGAGAGGACAAGATACCCTGGAGAGGCGCAGGTCCCATCCAATATTCCAGTGTTGATGGCGTTGAAGAGTTCTGGAGGGGGAATGCTCACTGGGGTGGCGCCTAAGGCCTCAAGGGCTGATTTGGTAGTGACACTGGGAAATCTGATTTTCAATCCTTTGATCTCTTCTAAGTTAGTCACCTTCTTCTTTGTAAAGTTGAGATAGAAGGGATCATGGCACTGCAAGACAATGGGGACATAACCGGTGAATTCCTTTTCTAAGAGACCTTTTTGAAGAAGGACATACATCACCTCAGTGCCGATCACCCTATCAGGAATCAGACCTGGAAGGGCCAGGACATCAAGGACTCGAAAATGTTTTGAGAGAACACCGGTTGGCATCAAAGCCAAATCACAGATCCCTGTTTTGAGCATATCTAAGGAATTGGCTACTTTCCCCAAAGACTCACCATAGTAGGGGGTGACCTTCACCCTTCCTCCTGTTCGTTGTTCAACCTCCTTTATCCATAGGTTGGGGGCATAATTCATCGTGTCATGTTGGGGGACCCAACTGGCAAACTTGAGCGAAAATGTCTTTGAAGATTGTGGAAGAACAGGATGAGATATGAGGAGGCTGACCAGTAGCCCCATCCCCATCAGCATTAACCCTTTGGTATAAATCCTCTTCTTCATCTTTTGCTCTCCTTTCAAAAAAAAAGATTTAAACCCTTTTGTTGATTCACCCTTAGGTAAAAAAGAAAATAATATTAGGTCCAACCCACCTCCTTTATAAAAGATTTGTAAGTCCCTTCATCCCCCTGAAAACATAGGGAGAAGGATGATTTTATCCCCATCTTCTAAAATTCGATCGGAGAGTTCCAAAGGATCAACGATCCTATCATTCAGAGTCACAACCACTTCAGGTGAGATTCTCCCTTTCTCCCTTTCAAAAATTCTTTCATGGAAGGCTGAATATTTTTCAGAGAGCTGCTCAAAAAAATTTCTCACGGTGGTTCCTTCTTCGATCTCCTCTTCAAGGAGAGCACACGAGTCCGAAGTCCAATGAAACTCTCTTCCGAGTTCACTTCCCAATCGTAACCATAATTCCAGCCTCACTTTAATCATCCCTATCCCTAAACCTTCTGCCCTCTCACCTGAACTCCAGCAAGCTCTTCTAAGGAGGTGATTGATCCCACAGGGTCTAATTTCCCTTTCCCTGCTGCACTTTCTCTCTGATACATTTGATTCACCAATGTGCCAACGAATAAGGGAACCTTAAGGGCTTTACCTGAGGTCAAGGCTAAGCCGGTATCTTTTACAGCCAAATCTAAATCAAAGGCAGGACTGAAATCTCCCTTCAATACCTTTGGCCCCCAGGCCGTGTTCAAGATGGCACTGTTTGCTGAGGAATTCTTAAAGACTTCAAAGAGAGTATCTGCCTTAATTCCAAATTTAACCCCTAAGACCATGGCCTCATTCAAGATAAGAACGGTTGAGAGTGCGACCAGATTATTAGCGATCTTGACCATCTCACCTGATCCAAGAACTTCCCCACAATGAATGATATTTCTACCCATCGTTCCTAAGACTTCCCTGCACTCTTCGAGAACCTCTTTGGGGCCTCCTGCCATAATGGTGAGTGTCCCATCGATCGCCCCCTTCATAAATCCACCCACAGGACAGTCAATAATCCTTACCCCTTTTTTCTCACACTCTATAGCAAGTTTCTGGATATAGAGGGGTTCAACCGTACTCATTACAATCAGGATATTCCCCTTTTTCATTCCCTCTAAGGCTCCTTTTTCCCCTAAGACTGCAGCATCGACATGGTTTGAATCAGGTACCATCAAGATAACGATTTCCGAATTCTCGCCTACGTCCTTGGGAGAGCTGGCTCCTGATGCTCCTAATTTTACCAATTCTTGAACAGCCCCAGGAATAAGATCATAAACGGTGAGAGGAAATCCTCCTTTGAGAATATTCTTTGACATGGGCAAACCCATCTTGCCTAACCCAATAAACCCAACCTTCTTCTTTGCCATAACATCCTCCGTAGTTAAATCCTTTTTCTTCGTAAGGCCTCATGCATTAGAGGAATCAGGTTGGGATGTAGATATTCCTGCCTGATTCTAATAGGGTTCCTCACTTCAGTGAGGCATTCTTTTTCTCCCTCTTTCCCTTAGATTCAAGTGGATGGAAATCCTTCAGGTCCCTTTCTTCTCTGAAGATAGCCCATCTTTTTAGGAGGCGGATTTCTTTTGAGCTCTTCCCTCAATTTCAGTGTAGCCTCCAGATCAACCTCAAGACCCTCAGGATCCCAGTGAGGATCCCCTTTGATCACTACTCCATAATCTCTTTTAGCTCCTTCAATACTTACATACTCATTCCTGACATCTCTCTTGACTGCCTCAATATCCCTTTCTAAGGGGTCACCCCAACCTCCAGCACTGTTAGTAATATACCTCCAAATGGTACCCGGGATATTCTTATAGCTACTCCTGTACTCCAGTGACCTCAATGGGTAAAAATATTCCCCCTTCTCACGATCAGGTAGATGGGTCTCCGGATCTACTATGCCTGCCATCACCTTGCTCTTCTTAAATGTCTCTGAATCCAGGGGTAAGAGCCTCTTCTCCTTAAATATATCAAAATCATCAGGTCGCCATGTCCAGACCCCTCCTGTTGATCCCGTTCTTCCTCCATTCACTCCATAACCAGTGGGAATCTTATAATGGAGGGGCATGGAGTAAGATTCACAATCCGTGGGTAAAATGAAGTCTGTCACTCTGGCAAGTCCTCCACGGTATTTACCAGGTCCTGCTGAATCAATGAGATTCTCTTTCCTGAGAAGGATCACGGGCGTATCAAGTTCAATCGCTTCTGTAGCAGGATCAAAACTATTCCCGAAATAGGAGGCACAACCATTGACTCCGTCCCCGACTTTAGTGGCCCCCAAGGGTCCATGTTCCCCCCCAACCTGACCAATTGTCACCCAGGGTCGACCATCTGGAAAGACCCCATTGCTTGTGTGCATATTGAGGGAGCCATAGCCTCCGGCAATGGCTTCTTCTCCTAAGGCCGGGGCCAGGGCCTCCATAATCGCTGTCAGAGCACCTTCGGACGATTCAAAATAAAGGCAGATGGCCCCTTCTGGAGGAAGTGCTCTTAAAATCGTCCCTGCTGGAAGAACGATATCAAATGGCCTCATGGCTGCAGAAGTCACAGGAGACTTTGGATCTAAACAATATTTCATCCCCACCATTACTGCACATTTCGTATCTAAGGCACTTGCGTTGATAGAAGTCCTTGCTTGCCGGTGAGTCCCTGAAAAATCGATTTCAGCTCTATCTCCTCTCTTTCTGATTTTCAATCGGATGGGATACTCTTCATGATCATCTACCGCATCACAATCTGTCATCTGGATGGCTTCATAATCCCCGTCAGGGATCCTGGATAAGGCCAGGCGCATAGATTCTTCGGTCGTATCCAGGACATATTTCATGGCTCCATGAAAGGCACCCAATCCATATTTTTTTATGATCCTTAGGACCTCTTTTTCTCCCATAAGCATGTTTTGCTAAGCCGCTTTAATATCGGACAAAAGGATATCCCCA
>JBBIRT010000098.1:0-12031 GCA_037441725.1 Deltaproteobacteria bacterium
AAAATATTTATGGATTTCATAGAAACTTCCCTTATCCACGACCATTTCAATAAGTGGATACATGTCATAAGGCTTTCTTAGTTCTGGATCTGGGAGAAAATCATCGAGTTCGGGAATGATTCGATTGGGGTCATCATTACTTTCAATTCTTGGAGGTTTTTCTCGATTATTTGAGGGGAGATAAGAAAGGAGTTTTCGGCAAAGTTGAATGCATTCCTTATCATCTTCGCCAACAATATGAGTTCCACCAGATTTCATAGCATGAGCTTCCCAACCGGCCAATTTTTCAAGAGTAATATTCTCACCAGTCTGGGTCTTTACAAAGGCAGGACCTGCAATTCCCATAAATCCAGTGGTTTTACTCTGAATGAGAATAATTGGATGGTAAGCTTGTCCTCCCAGACAGGGACCTAAAAGGAGAGCGATTTGTGGAATGATTCCAGAGGCAAGGATCTGGGCTCGGAAGGTCCATCCATAGGATTCCAATGTATCCATTCCTTCTTGGAGTCTTGCTCCTCCAGAGTCATTGATTCCAATAAAAGGCCATCCTTTCTCTTTTGCAAAATCGAGGGCCCAAACGAACTTTTTACCGTGATACTCACCAAAGGAGCCAGCCATTGAGGTGAAATCTTCAGAAGCAACCACCACCCATCGATTATCAATCTTTCCATACCCAGTGACTACTCCCTCTGCAGGGACAAGTTTACCAGCCATTCCAAACTCTGTTTGCCTGTGGGTGACAAAAGTACCCACTTCTGTAAAGGTCCCGGGATCAAGAAGTAGGTCAATCCGTTCTCTGGCATTCGTCTGCCCTTTCTCCCTGCGTTTTGCAAGTTCCTTTTCACCACCCATTTCTAAGACGGCCTTTCTTCGTTTCATGTAATCATCATATATTGCATCAAACTTTCCCATCACAGCTCTCCTTTCTGAAAGTATGGATTTTCTCTATGAATTTATGAATTTTTTCACAATATATTCATAGCAGATTACTCAAAATTTAGCAAGTAAATTTTTTATTTTACTTTTCCCTTTATTTCTGCTAAGTTATAAGTATGAGAATCTTAACAAGAACTCAACTGGCATTGATCTTCTTAGCCATTGCATGTTTAATCGGTGTGGTCACAAGTATTTTTGTCAACTTCATTATTACTAATCAAATTATTTCTGAAGCACAAGAAAGGGTAAAAGAAGATCTCAATACAGCACGATATGTCTACGATTCTAAGATAAGAGAGATTGATCGCACCATCTATTGGACCTCTATCAGGCATGTCTTAAAAAAGGCATTAAAAGAAAGGAATATTTCTCCAATTCAAAGGGAGATGGAGCAGCTAAGAAAGGAAGAAAGACTCGATTTCTTAACCTTAGTGGATCAAAAGGGAAGAGTCCTATATCGATTTCATCATCCTGAATCCTCAGGAGATCATCTCCTTCCAGATCCTTTTATAAAAGATGCGCTTCAAAAGAAGGGGATTTCAGGGACACAGGTCCTTTCAGGCGATGAACTTTCATTAGAAGGAAAGGAGCTGGCCGAGAGGGCTATGATCGAGTCGATTCTTATTGACCGAGAAAAAAAATCTCGAAAAGTAGTGGAGACCTCCGGAATGGTTTTGAAATCAACCCATCCAATTCTTGATTTTAATGGAGAGGTTTTAGGGGTTCTGACTGGAGGCGTTCTTCTCAATCGAAATTATGAAATAGTGGACCAGATTAAAGAGATTGTATTTAAAAATGCAAAGTATAAGGGGAGAGATATTGGTACAGCCACGATCTTCTTAGGGGATCTGAGAATATCGACCAACGTCATCGATAAGGAAGGAAATCGGGCCATTGGGACGCGGGCTATGAAAGAGGTTCAAGAGCAAGTCCTTGGGGCTGGAGTTCCTTGGATCCAAAGAGCCTTTGTTGTAGAGGACTGGTATATTACCGCTTATGAACCTATCTATGATGTTCAGAATAAAATCGTTGGAATGCTTTATGTGGGGATGTTAGAAAGTAAGTATGCTCAAATGAAGGAGAGATTGATCCTTCTCTTCTTTTTCTTTTCCATGTCAGGAATGCTGATTGCCCTAACGGTCTCCTTTCTCTTTTCCTATCGGATGTTGAAGAAATAGAATTTATGATGGATCCTTACCATTTTCTTCAGGTTCCCTACTTTTGTTTCCTCTTTTCATCCCTCTTCTGATCCCTGAGATCAAAAGCCATAAGAGCATGACGACAATGCCGATGGCTAAGAAATTTATGGCTCCAATCTTTCTTAAAAAGTCTTCAAAATATTCAATCGTCTCCATCATTCTTCCTCTCTGCCACTGCAAAAAGAGAGGTACCAAAAGGAAGGGGAATCAATTTTTCTAATTTGAAAAAAGGGACAAGGAGATTATACATCCTCAATTGGAGGGCGGGGAGTGTTTTTCTTCTGAGGATTTTACTATTTAATAACCATCCTAAGGTCCCGATTCGATTGAAATAGTTTAAAGAGATGATCTTAAACCCGAGGGCCTCCAGTTTATCTTTTAATTCTTTCTTTCCATAACGTCTGTAATGTCCTAAATTTCTATCTAAACTTCCATAAAGCAGGGGGTGGGAAGGAACGAGGAGGAGGAGACGGCCTTTTGACTCTAATAGATTGAAGATATTTCTCAAGACCTTTTCCTCCTGTTCAATATGTTCCAGAACATTTAGGCAGAGGACAGAATCGATGTGATAGGACCGATATTTATCGATTTCCGTTCCCGAGATATCAAGTTCTTCAATTAGAAAATGTTTATACTTCCCAAAAATATTCTTCAAAAGGGCGAGGTATTGAGGTTCAACTTCTGTCGCCATGACAAAATCTCGATCCAGAAGGAACTATGTAATGTTTCCAATTCCGGATCCAATCTCCAATACCCTTTTGCCCAAGTAGGGACGAAGGGTTGAAAAAATCCACTGATTGTAGCGCCTGAGTTTCTTCATCTTCTGAAGGGTCTGGTAGACGATGTCTTCAGTTTCAGAATCAAAAAAGTTATACCAAACAATGAAAAAGATTGCCTTTAAGCCATCCACCCATTTAATCTTTTTCCCTTCCCAATAATCCCGTCCACTATAGGAGATCGGAACCTCGTAGATTCGATAATTCATCTTTGCAATTTTAGCCGTGACCTCAGGTTCAAAACCAAAACGATTCGACTTGAGATGGAGATGTTTCAAAACCTCCTTTTTAAAAACCTTGTATCCTGTCTCCATATCCGTGAGGTTAAGATCCGTGCATAAGTTAGATAAGAATGTGAGTATCCTATTCCCTAAGGTATGCCAGAACATCAATACCCGTCTGGGGGATCCAAGAAATCGTGAGCCATAGACGACATCCGCCCATCCCTTGAGGATGGGTTCAATGAGTTTTGGGTATTCCTGGGGATGGTATTCTAAATCTGCATCCTGGATGAGGATAATCTCTCCAGTGGCTTTCTTAAATCCTGCTCGAAGGGCAGCCCCCTTACCCATGTTTTTAGATTGATAGAGGACATAGACCTCTTCAGTGATCTCTTTTTTTATTTCCTCTTCCCACCTTTTTAAAAACTCCCTTGTCCCATCAGTGGAAAAGTCATCCACCACAATCACTTCCTTGGGCAGATCGACTTTCAGGACTCGTGAGAGGATTTCCCCGATGGTATGAACCTCATTATAAACAGGAATGATCACTGAGATTTTCATCAGAGTGATACGGATTATATCAGAATAGAAGATTGAATAAAAGTATTTTTCAAAATGGAATAATTGATATTGTTCTTTTCCTTAGATTCGTTTTAAAATAAAATTATTAAAGAATATAAGGACAGGAGAAATAAATTTCAATCCCTCAAAAGGGAGGTGAGAAAAGATGGGGTGGCGAAGATTAGGGGTATCTTTGGCATGGATTCTTTTCATTTGGCTCAGTCAAGAAAATGTTTTAGGAGGTGAGAAAATGGAAATTTTATCTTCTGCATTCAAAGATGGGGAAAAGATTCCAGTTCAATATGTGATGCCAGGGGCTGGAGGAAAGAATGTTTCAGTTCCCCTGACATGGAAAAATGTGCCTTCAGAGACAAAATCTTTTGCCCTTTCAATCGTTGATCCCCATCCTGTGGCCCAAAATTGGGTTCACTGGCTGGTCATCAACATCCCTGCACAAGTGACCACCCTTGAAGAAGGAGCTTCAAAAAAGAGGATGCCAAAGGGATCTGTTGAGCTTAAGAACTCTTTTGGAGATATCGGTTATGGGGGGCCCCAGCCGCCCAAAGGGACAGGGGAACACCCCTATGTGATTACCCTTTATGCCCTCAATGTGGAAAGGCTCGATCTTGGAGTCAACACTTCCCTCACCTCTTTTAAAAAGGCCTTAGAAGGAAAGGTGATTGCTTCGGCCTCGATTACCGGTAAGTATGGTCGCTGAAATGGGACAGCCGTGGAGATGCCAATGGGGAGCCTAAAAAGACAGATGCAATTTGTCATCATTGGAAATGGGATTGCAGGAATGAGTGCGGCTTTTGCCATTCGGAGGCTTCAAAAAGAGGCAAGGATTATTATCCTTTCTGAAGATCCCAATCCCACCTATTCGCCCTGTATCCTTCCCGATTACCTCTCTGGAGAGATCAATAGAACAAGGGTCTTCATCAGGGGATTTCTGGATTATCTAAGAGAGAACATCCAACTCTCCATTCCTCAAAAAGTGGTGGGGCTTGATATAGAGAATAAAAACGTCTTGTTGCAGAATGGCCATCTTCCTTATGATCGACTCATCATCGCTACAGGGAGTAAACCCATGATCCCCTCCATTCCTGGGTTAGATAAAGAGGGTGTCTTCACCTTTAAGTCGATTGGAGATGTTGACAAAATCCACACCTGGAAGGGTTTTCGGGCAGTGGTGGTGGGTTCAGGTCCAATAGGGGTTGAAGTGGGTTTGGCATTAAAGAATAGGGGTTATCAAGTCTCTCTGGTGGAATGTATGGAACGAATTTTACCACAAGTCTTTGATGAGTATCCGTCCTCTCGAATTCAAGAGGTCTTAGAAAAGAATGGGATAGAGGTGACCACTGGAGAAAGGATAATTGAGATCTTAGGTCAAAAGAGGGTGGAGGGTGTTTTGAGTAACCGTGGTAAGAGAAGATGCGACACCGTTATTCTTGCGACAGGGATGAGACCGGAAAGAGGGCTTGTAGATAAGATCATCCCCCCAGGAGAATGGGGGGGGATAAAAGTAAACCATCGGATGGAGACCGGCCTCCAGGATATCTATGCTTGTGGAGATTGTGTTGAAACGGCAAGCTTGATCGATGAACGCCCCATTTTAAGCCTTCTGTGGCATAATGCAAGAAGACAGGGGGAGGCCGCTGGAATCAATGCAGCAGGGATTTCTAAGATCTATCCTGGATCCCTTCCTATGACCGGATTGGAGGTCTTTGACCTCAGGGCATTTTCAATCGGTTACATTGGAGCAAGCATCGATTCCAACCTTGATATTATTGAAGAGAGAAGGAATGGAGGATATCGACGGGCCGTCCTATCCAGAGGGGTTATCGTGGGGATCCAATCGATCAATTGGGAAGAGGACATTGGATTCTTTTTTTCGGCCATTTTAAGGAAAGAGAAGATGGGATTGAAAAAGGCTTTTCTCTCATTGAGGAGTCCTTTATTTTATATCCCTAAACCTTTCCCTTTAGGGCGAAAATTTTTTAAAATGGAAACTGCAAGAATTGATATTAAGTGATTTGCTTGGGAGGCGAACGCTATGGCCGAAGAGAAAGTCATTGTATTTGATCCCCTTTATTGTTCAGGATGTATGTATTGCATGACTGCCTGCTCGACCTACCATCAAGGTTCAACCAGTTTATCAAAGTCGAGAATCCACATTGTCCGGCATGAGGGACATGCCATTGCCAATATGATGGAGGAGGATCATTTGATCTTTGATCTGATCACATGTCAGCAATGTGATCAACCCTATTGCCAATATCTTTGTCCTGCCCTTGCCATCGAGAAAGACCCAATGACAGGAGCCCTCAAGGTTAATCATGATCGATGCATCGGTTGCAGGATGTGTATGGTTGGATGCCCCTTTGGGGCCATTCTCTACGATTCGAATCGAAAGCAGGTATTAAAATGTGAATTGTGTGGGGGAGAGCCTCAATGTGTGAGGTTTTGTATTAGCGGTGCATTGAAATTTTTACCCAAAGACCTTTCTCATCTTGTTCAAAGAGATCGTTTTGGTCGAGAGAAGATTCGTCACCATTTCAAGAAGGTGGAAGGGGAGTCTCGTTAGAGGAGAAAAGAATGTCCATTCCTCCTGGATATGCAGGAAAGGTTTTAATCATTTATTTGGACCACGAGGCTTCAGAAATCTTACCTTTGGATCGATTTTGGAAAACCTATGAGATTGATCCCCAAAAATGGTTAGGTGGGGATGGAGTGATTACTAAAATCCTTTGGGAAGATTATCACACTGCCATTGATCCTCTTGATCCTGAGAATGAGATCGTCATTGCCACCGGTCCCTGGACAGCCACTGCAGCACCACAGTCAGGAAGGGCCATGCTTGGCTGTATTGACCCCAAAACCGGAGGATTTAGCTCAGGATCATTTGGATGGTTCTTTCCTTCCATGCTCAAATATGCAGGATTTGACATTGTCATCCTGAAGGGGAAGGCCAAGAGACCCATTTATATTTTTATTGATGATCAGAAGGTTTTATTCAGGGATGCCTCTCATCTTTGGGGAAAAGAGACCAGTGAAACGGTAAGGATGGTCAGAGAAGAGTTAGGGGAACGCTATGAAGGAGAGATCCGTGTCTTGAGTATCTCCGTGGCAGGGGAACATCTGGTTAAGTATTCTCCTCCCTGTTCGGATGGCACTTCATGTCCAGGCCGTTCAGGGGCAGGGACAGTAATGGGTTCGAAGAATTTAAAGGCAGTGGCTGTACGCGGAACTGGAGAGGTCTCCCTGTTTGATCCTCATGGATTGTTAGATTCTTCCTACCTTGCAATAAAGAGTCTCATAGAGAAGGAGCCCTTGATCAAGCTCTGGCGGGAATATGGAGCAACAACCAGTTTAGGGACCGCAATGGATTGGCCAATTAGTGGAGCCATGCTTGTGAAGAACAGAGAGGAGGCTGATTTTCCTCACTTAAAAAATGTGGGTTGCCTCGATTGTCCAAACCCCTGTTATCACTGGCTTCAGATCAAAAAGGGGAAATATTCAGGTCTGAGACACTTAGGTGGACATATGACCTTTCTGACGGTTTGTCTCAGGAATCTTGGGATCCAGGAGTTTGGGGAGTGGATTTACTTTGAGAGGCTTTTGCAGGAACTTGGTTTAGATCCTGCTTCTTTTTCGATGACCTATTCCTGGGCTGTGGATTGTTTTGAAAGAGGTATGCTGACCCTTGAGGATACAGATGGGATGACCCTGAAACGAGGAGATGCGGAACTTATTTGTGAAGTGGCACGGCGAGTGGCTTATCGCCAAGGGAAGTTAGGAGATCTTTTAGCCGATGGGGTTGCTGAAGCCAGCCAGAGAATTGGTCGAGGCTCTGAAAGGATTGCCCCTCATGTGAAAGGGAAAGAGTATATCCAAAGGGATGCAAAAGTTCAAGCCTTGATGTGGTCATTAGGGGCTTTGACGAGTCCTCGAGGAGGGGATTGGCTGAGACACCATAATGTCTGGGAGCTGGCCTTTTTTCCCGAGAAGAGAGATACTTACCTCAAATGGATTGGTAAAACCTGCACTGAGGTTTATAAGGAATCCTTGGAGAGGTTGGATATGCCTGAAGGGCTTAAAAAGAAGATTTTTGGAGATTCCCAGAGAGTAGACCTGGAATGGATCGAGAGTCCTAAGGGCAAGGCGTTGTTTTCAGTCTGGACAGAGAATCTGGTAGCCCTTTTCAATTCACTGGTGACCTGCATGTTCGGTTCTGCGACCATGTTCCTCATGGTGGGAATTGGCCCAACCACCTATTCAGAGATCCTAAACAAGATTACGGGTTGGAATACTTCTTATGATGAGTTGATGCGAATTGGAGATAGGATTTTCAATCTTCAGAGGCTGTTCAATTATCGAATAAAAGGCTGGGATCATAAGGATGACACCTTTGCAGACCAACGGGCCTATGAACCTGCCCAGATGGGAATTTATAAAGGGAGGGTTGTTCCTTGGAATGAGGTGCTTCAGGAATATTATAGGATTCGAGGCTGGTCAAAAGAGGGGGTCCCGACGAAGGCCAAAATTGAAGAGTTGGATTTAGGAGAAGCGACGAAAGCGTTAGACCTTCCAGAGGAAATCAACTGATCTGACTAAGGAATGCCCCACTCATTCGGGGAATTAGGCAGGGATGAATGGCACAGGGTGAAAGATTGTTCGGTAAATAACCCTCCAACTGTAATTAAACGTTCTTACCTTTCAAATGGATTGGTCTTAGAGACAAAATAAGGACAAGTCCAATTGCAACCGCAATGAGGCATCCCCAAAAAGCAGTCTTATAATTTGCAGTCAAATCAAAGAGAGAACCGGTGAAGATGGGGCCTATAAAACCTCCAAGTGCACCTGAAAAAGCGACCAAGCCAAACAGGAGGCCGTGCGAGCGAATCCCAAAATATTCTGCGACAATCGGAGAAATTACTGTGAAAAAGCCCCCGTGAGTAAACCCATACATAGCTGCAAAGAGATAGAGCATCCAGAGACTCTTTGAAATTTGTAACCATAAGAGTACAATGATCAGTAAAATAAAACATAAGATCATGGAGCGTCGGTTACCAATACGATCGATGGTGTTTCCAATAAAAAATCGACCAACCATACTGACGCCACCAATCATGGAGAGAATGCTGGCCGCTGTTGTGGGGGATAGACCAATATCGATGGCATGGGGGACAATATGAACCATAATGCTGAGGAGGGTGAAACAGACAGAGAGATTGGCAAAGAAAATTATCCAGAACTGTCTGGTCCTTATCGCTTCTCTGAAAGATGTCTCTCCAACCTCTAACCTTAATACACGGGTTTCAGGTTTTTTTGCATCTGGAAGGAGTCCCATCTGTGCAGGATCATGGCGTAAAACCTGTGCGATGAGCACAATCAAAACCATCCCCATTCCGCCTATGATGGAATAGGCTTTTCGCCAGCCAAAGTTCTCGATGAGCAGACTTGCCATAAGGGGCATGACCATCTGCCCGAACCCTGTACCCATCTTCACTATTCCTGTCATGATACCTCTTTGCCTGACAAACCATCTTGCCGTTGTATTAAGGGGAATGACATCGACAGCACTCAATCCAACACCAAAAAGAAGACTATAATAAAGATACAACTGCCATGGAGTATGGATTGTGGAGATGAGTAGGATTGAGGTGCCGAAAAAGAGTCCTGCCACTGTCATCAAGACACGGGGACCAAACTTGTCGCACAGTCTACCAACAAGAATCCCGAAGAGACCTGAGAGGAGAAAAGCCAAGGAGTGTACCCCAGAGAGGGTTGCCCTTGAGCAGTCAAACTCTGCAATCAGAGGTTTGAAGAAGACACCGAAAGAAACATATGTCCCAACACCTATGGCCTGAATGCCAGCGCAGGAGGCTATGATCCAGTAGCCATAGAAAAAGGAAAATTTTTTCATATAAATAATCCCTCATAGATTTGCCAGCTGGCTAAAAATATTCTTATGACATATAAAAAGAAAATCGGTATAATAATACATCTTGGGATTGATTCATACAATATTTTTTTCAATGACAATGTCCGGTCCCGAAATTGTTGAGAAATCCCGTCCTGTTGGTTATACCTGTTGAGGCGTCCAAGCGCACATATTCCCATTGACGAGAGGAGAAGCTGCGAAAAATTTTACTCCGTTGAGATGTCTGAAATGTGGAATGCAATATCTTTAACAAAATAATCTAAGGAAAGAGATAAATTCAAAGTGATGGGAAAGATAAAATAGCAGAAAATGAAAAATTGGTACAACCTGACTCCTGATGAAACGATAGATGAGCTAAAAAGCAATAGGGATTACGGCCTGACAATGACCGAGGCTCATCGGCGTTTGACAGAATATGGCCCAAATGAACTTCAGACTTCCCGGGGAGTTTCGGCCTGGTCCGTCCTTTTTTCCCAGTTCAAAAACATCCTGATTCTCATCCTCCTCTTTGCCGTCATCCTTTCTGCCTCCCTTGGCCATACCCTTGAAGCCATAGCCATTGGGGTCCTTATTTCATTTGCAGTACTTTTGGGATTCTTCCAGGAGTACAGGGCTGAACGGGCTGTTGAAGCATTGAGGAAGATGACAGCTCCTACAGCATCTGTGATTCGGGATAGAAAAGAGATGGAGATCCCTGCAAGGGAAGTTGTTCCTGGCGATATCATCCTGATTCGGGCCGGCAATCGAATTCCTGCCGATGCCCGGTTGGTTGAGACTGCAAATCTTCAGCTTGACGAGGCTGCCCTCACAGGTGAATCGGTCCCTGTAGAGAAGAATAGTGCTCCTCTTGCTGGTGAGGAATTAAATGTTGGGGACCGGAAGAATATGGTCTATGCCGGTACGGTTGCCACCTATGGCCGTGGCAAGGCCGTTGTGGTTGCCACAGGGATGGAAACCGAATTCGGCAAGATCGCAGGGATGCTTCAAACCATAGAAACAGGGAAGACCCCCCTCCAAGAAAATTTGGATAAGGTCGGCCATCTCCTCGCTCGGGCCGGTGTCGTTGTGGTTGTGCTGATTGTGGGTTTAGGTCTTCTCAGGGGCTACCCTTTTCTCGAAATCTTCATCTTTGGTATTGCCCTTGCTGTAGCAGTTGTCCCGGAGGCCCTCCCAGCCGTGGTGACGATCTCACTGGCCATCGGCGTCCAGAGGATGGTGAAGCGAAACGTCCTCATCCGCCGACTGCCAGCTGTGGAGACCCTCGGAAGTACATCAGTCATCTGTTCTGACAAGACAGGAACACTGACCAAGGACGAAATGACAGTCCGTAAGATCTTCGTCGATAGGAAAATGATCAATGTTTCAGGAGAAGGCTATAATCCCATTGGGGAATTTTCAAACAATGACCCCAACATTATGTCATCTCTGGCTTTGAGGGAACTTCTTAAGGCTGGGGTCCTTGCTTCCGATACCTACCTGATCCGAGATGATCAGGAGGATCAATGGCATATCAAAGGAGATCCTACCGAGGGAGCCCTTGTCGTTGCTGCTGCAAAAGTGGGGATCCATAAGGACAAGCTTGATGAAATATTTCCGAGGATAAATGAAATTCCATTTTCTTCCGAGACAAAGCGAATGACCACAATTCACTCTGTCCCTGGTGGTACAGTGGCCTATTCTAAAGGAGCTCCTGAGGTTATCGCTGCTTCCTGTACTTACCAGTTGACAGAGGAAGGAGAGATCTCCCTCAACGAAAGAGACAGAAGTGTAATTCTTCAAACCGCTCAAGCAATGGCAAACGATGCCCTACGTGTTCTGGCTCTTGCTAAAAAACCTGGAGCTTCGGTGGTGGATGCTGAAAAAGAGATGGTTTTTCTTGGCCTTGTAGGTATGATTGATCCCCCACGGCCAGAAGCCAAAGGGGCGGTAAGGACATGCGAAGAGGCAGGCATCAAGGTGGTGATGATCACCGGAGACCACCCAATTACTGCAAAGGCCATTGCCAGCGAGCTCGGCATCCTCAAAGGTGGACGTGTGGTCACCGGTGCGGAACTGGAGAAGATGAACGAGGCAGAGTTGGAACAAGAGGTGGAGAAGATTCAAGTCTACGCTCGTGTCTCTCCGGCCCACAAGCTCCGTGTGGTCGGAGCCCTCCAGAAAAAGGGACATTTTGTTGCCATGACAGGCGATGGGGTGAACGATGCCCCTGCCCTCAAGAAGGCAGACATCGGTGTGGCCATGGGCATGACTGGTACGGATGTGACTAAGGAAGCCGCGGCAATGAACTTGACCGATGATAACTTTGCCTCCATCGTCGCCGCATTGGAGGAGGTTCGCGGTGTCTTTGTTAATATTAAAAAGTATCTGATGTATCTCCTCTCATCGAACATCTGT
>JBBIRT010000099.1:0-3431 GCA_037441725.1 Deltaproteobacteria bacterium
GATAACCTCTTTTCGATAGGGGAAAAACAATACCCTAAACTCTTTCATGAAATTTGATGTCCTCTCTGCATAATGGGAGTATTATTTTTTAAAATAACATGACAAAAATGTTAATTCAATCTTCTCCTCTGATGTCAAAATGGGTCTAAGAGATTTAACCTCGAATGTGATATAATATTTGTAGAGGTATCCATGTTACGAATCTTTAACTCCCTCGGGAAAAAAATCGAAACCTTTAGCCCCCCTTCCCCTGAGAGGGCAGATATCTTTACATGTGGTCCTTCTGTGTATCAAAGATCTCATATAGGGAACTTCAGAACATTTCTATTTGAAGATGTCTTTATCCGTTACTTGGAATTCATGGGTTTTTCAGTCAAGCGAGGTATGAATTTTACAGATATTGAAGATAAGGCATTTGAGGAGGCCAAGAAAAGAAAAAGAAACGTTGGCGATCTCACCGAAGAGAATATTCAACATTTTCTTCAGGACATGAAGCGATTGAAAATGAAAATCCCAGATTATCTCCCCAAGGCCTCTGATGCCATTGATGAAGCTGTTGAAATTATTAAGGAGCTTCTCCAGAGGAATATTGCTTACTGGCATCAAGGAAACGTTTATTTTGACCCGCTAAAATATTCAAGATTTGGAGAACTTTATGGGCTTGATATGAGTAGATGGCCAAAGAGAAGGAAGAGATTTCATAAGGACACCTATCCTGGGATGAGATGGAATTTAGGAGATTTTATTCTATGGCATGGCAACAAGGAAGGAGATCTCCTTTGGGATACGCCGATTGGAAGAGGAAGGCCCTCATGGAATCTCCAAGATTCCAGCCTGATTCTCAAGCATTATCCTGGAACTCTCACGGCCTATTGTGGAGGAATTGATAATCTCTTCCGCCATCACGATTACACGCGGGCAATTCTCGAATCGATCAGACCCTATCCCATGGCGAAGTTCTGGCTCCACTGTCATCATCTCCTGGTAGAAGGGAAGAAGATGTCCAAGAGCAGGGGAAATGTTTATTATATTGAAGACTTATTGAGGGATGGATACACAGCTGATGAGATTAGATTTTTTCTCATCTATGGTCATTACCGAAAAAAACTGGATTATACTAAGGAAAAGATGGATTTGGCAGCTAAAAAGATAAGAGAGTTGAAGAAAAAGATAAAGGGGATTAAACGAAGAACAGGTCAGGGGACAGAGGTCGATTTAGAAATGTACCAAAGAGTTAAGGAGACTTTCACAAGGGAGATGGACCAGGATCTCGATGTGGAGAGGGCTTTTGACCAACTTAGCGATTTCATCGGAGCCATCGAACCAAAAACCCTGAAACTAAAAACAGCGTTAGGATTGATAAAAGGTTTGAGAGAGGTGGATGGAGTTTTAAAAGTCCTTTTTTAAAAAGCGAACCTTCATCCATTAATAATCAATCCCTGGTTGGGGCTCAATTCCTTTTCTGTATGCATGTTTTACCTCTATAATTTGGCTCACTGTATCAGCCAATTCAATCACCTGCGGGTGGGCATCCCTGCCTGTTAGAATGAGATGCATCCACGAGGGCTTATCCCTTATGAGCTCCAAGACCTGCTCCAGGTCAATAAGATTCAGATGAAGGGCATTGTTGATCTCATCGAGGATGAGAATGTCATATTCTCCTGACCTCATCTTCTCTTGAATTAGCCGAATCGCTTCCTGGGCATTTTTTCGATGTTCCTCGAAAGGATAGGGATTTCCTTGAATTCCACAAAATCCCTTTCCGGTAGGAATCAATTCTATTTGGCAACCCATCTTCTTTATTCCGTCCCATTCTCCCGTATATAAATCTCCCTTCATGAATTGAATCATGCAGACCTTCATATGATGACCACAGGCCCGAACGATGATTCCTAAGGCAGATGTCGTCTTCCCTTTCCCTGAACCTGTGATCACAACCACAAGCCCTTTCCGTTCTTTAGGGATGATCCGTTTAATCTCCATCTCTCCCTCTTCCTATTAAAAAAATTATGTGAACATCCCCTGACCTAAACCTAAAGACAATCATCTCTTTGGGAAAGGACCATTAGAAGACTATTGTATTATTATAAATCTCTTCAACCAAATTAGAGTTCAACCCCCATCTGAGTTGACTTTAAGAAAAACCTATATCTCTAATAGGATGAGGTCAGGGTCTTCAAGACGGTCAATCACAGTTTTGAGAAAGCGTGAAGCCTCCGCGCCATCCACCACCCTGTGATCGAAGGACAATGCCAGGGGCAACATCCTACGTATGACTACCTCTCCTTTTCTGACCACAGGCTTCTCTTCAATCCTCCCAATTCCCAAGATGGCTACCTCAGGATAATTGATGATTGGAGTCCCATAAATACCACGGACAGTGCCATAATTGGTGATGGTGAAGGTCCCTCCTTTTAGGTCAGCCAGATCAATGGTACGGTTTCTCGCCTTTTCAGCCAATTCGGTTAATTCCTTTGAAAGATCGAAAATAGACTTTTCTTTGGCATTCTTGATGACAGGGACCATTAGCCCTTCAGGGGTATCTGTGGCCACTCCTATATTAAAATATCTTTTTAGGATGATCTCTTCATTCTCTTCGTCCAAAGTGGCATTGAGGTAGGGATGTTCCATAAGCCCTGCTATGACGGCTTTAATGATGAACGGGAGGAGGGTCAACTTAATTCCTCTTGCTTCTGCAACCCTCTTCTCTTTCTCTCTGATCTGCCAAAGCTCGGTCACATCAGCTTCATCCATGGCTGTGACATGAGGTGCAGTATATATCGATTTTACCATGGCCTTTGCGATGGAGCGACGAACCCCCCGCAAAGGGATATGTTCCACGTACCCGTAAAGGTCATATTTTTTAACCTTTTTTACCTCTTTGATCTCCCCAAGGGGTTTTGCCTTGGCATCTAAGGCCTGCCGAATATCCTTTTCTAAAACCCGGCCTTCTGGACCTGTTCCTCTAACCTGTCGAATATCTACGCCTAACTCTTTCGCAAGAGCCCGAATAGCAGGTGCTGCCAAAACGTGTTCGCTGCTGAAGGATGGACTAACCTGCTCTGATTTTAATTCTAATTTGGGAACTTCATCAGGGGCCTCTTCCAATTCACCAACGACTCCCACAGAAAGAGGGCGTTGAGGGACAACAGCCATCGTTTCTCCCATTTCACCAATCACTACAATGACCTGACCCACCTTTACAATCTCTTTTTCCTTCGCCATAATTTTTAGAATAATTCCTGTCCTTGGGGAAGGAAGCTCAGCAAGGGCTTTATCGGTTTCTACCTCGACAAGAGGTTGCCCTTCCTTCACCTCATCTCCTTCTTTCACCAGCCACCGAACAATCTCCCCTTCGGTTAAACCCTCTCCAATATCAGGAAACTTAAATTCGAAAGCCATCAATCCCCTCAAATATTTCTATGGTCATG